>CAIWEX010000934.1 GCA_903911795.1 uncultured Schlesneria sp. | reverse complement strand
TTTTCGGATCCCTTGCCTGCAACCACACGCCACCAGCACCTCGCGGGCAGAGTGATGAAGACTCAGGTTGAATTCATCAGCTTTGCCCACAACGGTGGGCCAAGTATCAGTAGACCGACGACGATGGCTGTCATCGCCAGCAACAGAACGGCACCTGCTGAAACGTCCTTGGCCACCTTGGCTCGTTCATGCCATTCGGGTGACAGCAGGTCGACCAGGGCTTCAACAGTGGTGTTGATCGTTTCTCCGGCACCGACGGCGCCGATTGTCAGTGCAAGTATGGCCCAGCGGACGAGATCCAATTGCAGCCATGTCGCCAGAGCGACGACAGCAAGACCTCCAATGACGTGCCAGCGGGCATTGCGCTGGGTGCGAAATGTGTAAACCAGTCCAGACCACGCGTGACTCACACTGCGCCAGAAACGTGGCTGCCGCATTTACTTCGATTCCTGAGCGAGCGTGAACTGCGGGACCGTTGAGTTTGGGAATTGACAATTTGCAAATGCCCGTTGGCAACAGTGCCAGTGAATGACTATTCCTTGGCCGCCGGGCGTTCCACCTTTGTCCCGTAGATCAGCACGTTATCAAAGTTTCCGGTGTCGTCGAACGAACCGATTCCGACCTGCCCCCAGCGGAACGTCTTGTCGACAGCAGTCATCACCGGTTCGGTCATGTTGTCGAAGAATACTTCGATCTTGCCACTGTCGACGTCACGAATCACTCGTACATGATGCCACTCGTTATCCCACTTGGTTCCTTCGGTGGTCTTGGTCGAAATCTTCAATCGCGGTTCATTGTTGACGATGAAGATCTGGTTTGCGTGATCATCGGTCTTTTGACCAAGATGCACATAGTACATGTGGGCCGGGTCCTGATATCCAAAGAACAGGCACAGAGACCGATGCGGATAGTCACGAGCCGTTGATTGCAGCTTCACGTCCAATACGCAGCTTCCGACCACGACATCCTTCGCAACACTGCGGTTAAAGGGAGATCGAACGGGAGTCTTGGTCACAATGTGCTGGAACTGACTCCAGACTTTGTTTCCATTCTGGTCGATTGACTTCCAGGCTTTCGGGTCACTCGCTTCCCACCGAGCTGCCGGATCTCCGGTCTCAAAATCGTCCCGGAAGACCAGAGGCAGGTTGAGAAGTTTTGCCGCGGGTTCTTCGGCGTGGACCGAAAATGTC
The DNA here is from genome assembly GCA_903911795.1 of uncultured Schlesneria sp. Taxonomy (GTDB): domain Bacteria; phylum Planctomycetota; class Planctomycetia; order Planctomycetales; family Planctomycetaceae; genus Schlesneria. The sequence goes on along the minus strand of CAIWEX010000934.1, from coordinate 30,780 downwards.
ATGACCGCGACGGTCGGAATCACCAGACAGGCAAAGACATTCAGCACGCGATCCATGTCAGTTCTCGTTCACTTGAGGCAAGTTCATAGTCGTGGCATCGGCAAGGAATTCATTCGTTCGGCTTAGCATCTTTTCCACGAGGTCGCGGGCGTTCCGGCCCGTTACCAGTGCGAGGCTCGAGTCCGCGTGCGTCTGGCCCTCCCCGATTTTCTGGACCACGATCTGGTCCTCGATCGGGTACCCGGTCCGGTCCACGGTCACCGGGGAAGCGAGGCGGGAGTTCGCCACCCGGGCGTGAAACATTGACTCCGGTCCGATTCAGTAATCGAGTCAGTGCCCCGCGAATTTCCGGAAGATTTTTATAGATCTTGTCGGGATGCTGTTCGAAGTATCGGCGAGTCAGTTCCATGCGACGGTCTTCGGGCTTGAGCTTGGCAATTTTCAAATGCTGATCTTCGTCCAGTTGTTCTTCGATGTATCGCAGGTCCTGCTCTTTTGGCCAGCGGACTTCTTCACTGGCCTGATGGATCAGGCTGTAAAACAGAAATGCGACCAGCATGTCTCGTTGATTCTTAGGATCCTTTTTGATCGCCTGACGACGATCGAATGGTAGTGTGGCCAGTATCTCTTCCTGCAATTTGGGAGATGGCCAGTTCCGCGGGTTTTCCGCGTGGTAGACGCTTCGTTCCAACGTATTCCGATACTGTTCCGGACGAGGCATCTTGCTCAGTTTTTCCTGCTCGTCGGCAGGCAGGTCCGCCAGCAGGATTTTCATGATCTTCTGCAGTTCTTCCGTCGTCAGTGGTCGCGGACCGAAAGGGCGCTGACGCGGTGGTTCAACCTCAGGAACATCGATCGTCAAAGCTTCAATCTGGCGATTCTGCTCTTCCTTGAACTGCTGGACGAGAGCCAGCTTTCGAGTACTTTCTTTTTCATTTCGCAGCAACTCGCGCTGACTCGGCGTCAATGTTTGTAACCACGCATTATAGGTTTGCATCAGGCTGGAAAGGTGCCCGCCGTTTTTCTGGTCATGTTCCAGTTCCTGATTCAGTTGCCGGTAACGAGCCTGATCTTCCGGAGTCATCTGCTGAAATGTCGCGATATTCCGTTGCAGATGATCCCGTTCGACCGGTGACATTTTCGCCACCTGTTGGTGGCGTTCGTCCAATGTTTTCGCGTCGATTTTCGATTCCGCAAAGGCGGGAATCGTCATCGCTGTCAACATGACTGCGACGATGGACGCCGGTCGGGACATAGATCGAATGATGATGGACTGACGTGCGAACATGGTTCAGCCCTTTTCTGACGTTTCGTGAAATAACTGACTCTTTTGAAGTCGCTCCAGAAAATCTTTCGATTCGACTTCCTGGAACTGGTCAAGCTTCTGCAACGTTGGCAAGTCTTCCAGCAGTTGTCGAGTCGGGTTCGACATCCATTGATTGGTTGCCTTGAAGCCGAACCATCCCGAAAGTCCGATCGCCGCTACCCAGACAGTTACTACGGCGACTTGCTTCAGAACTCCAAACCAGGCCTGTTCCGCGAGCACAAACGGAGTTTCACCCACTTTCAGCGTGGTCATCGTCCGTTCAGTGAATTCCGGGGGGGCCTTGGGAGTGGGCAATACATCCAGCATTTCCCACGTGCGTGCGAGGGCTTCGACTTCGTGTCGTGCGACTTCACTACGTGCCAGGACCTGATCGATCAATTGTGCTTTCTGGTCCGGCAGTTCGCCGTCCAGATAGGCAACAAGATCTTCACGCTGGTCAGCGGAAAGTCTGAGTGTCTTTTCCATGATCCGTCATCAATCGCCAGAAAGTTACAAAACTACTTGACTTCTTTTCCCAATTGCATGTACGGCTCAAGCGCCTGGCGCAGGTTTTCACGCGCCCGCGACAGCAACGATTTGATCGCAGTTGGCGTCAATTCCATCGCCTCAGCAATATCCTCGTAGCTCATGTCTTCATATTTATGCAGCAGCACCGCCATCCGCTGCCGTTCGTTCAACTGTTCCATCGCCTGCTGCACAACCGCCTGCAGTTCTCGACGATCGAGTTGCCGATTGGGCATCAGGCCCGATTTCTCCAGTGCCAGTTGCTCGGCCGGATTGGCCCCCAGCGGTCCAGATTCGCTACCCGGCAAATTCACTTCCTTCCGCCGCCCTTTGGCTCGGCGCGAGTTACTTGCCAGATTATTCGCGATTCGGAACAACCAGGTCGAAAACCGGGCTGTCGGGAGGTAACCGTGTCGAGCCCGATAGATTCGCAGAAAGACGTCCTGAGCCAGATCTTCTGCAGCCTCCTGGCTTTGCACCATATGGTAAAAAATGTTTGTCAAGCGGTCCTGATACGATTTCACAAGTTGTGTGAACGCACCATCATCCCCCTGCTTGGCCCGCAGCATCAACTGCACATCGGGATCATGCAGGTATCCGGAATCTTCGACGGATGGTCCTGGTTTGGTTTGAATCGGCACGTGCGGATTTCTTTCGAAGTCGGCAACCTTGTCGACGGATACGAGCGTTCGAATATCTAACACCGCAACTCAGCCAAGGTTTCTGTGAATCAAAAGTTCCTGGCGGTCGTGAGTGACGGCGTGCGGCAGTATAATCTTCCCCCTGCCGGGAATCGAACCCGTCGCCCAGAATCGAGAGAATTGAGTCCGTCGCCTCCGAAAGCTTAATTGCATGTCGATCAGTTCGCTGCCACTCAGTTACTGTACCAATGTCCATCCAGGTCGATCGATCGTCGAAGTCGACGAAGGACTCGATCGGTTCACGTTGCCCATCAAGCAGGGTTACGGTGATGAACTGGCCGCAGGCCTGTGGCTGGCAGCCTCAGTCATTCGGGAACTCGAATCGACTCCGGATGCCGTCTCCCGTTTTGCCGACGGACTGAAACGACGCGGACTGACGTGTTACACACTCAATGCGTTTCCTTACGGGGATTTTCATTCGGCACGGGTCAAAGAAAATGTCTATCTGCCAGATTGGACTCAGCCCAATCGCGTGGATTATTCGCTGGCCTGTGCTCGAGTTCTCGCGGCAATGCTTCCTGATGACGTTGATGGAAGCATTTCGACGGTCCCCCTCGGATTCAAACCGTTCGAACATCCCGCCGATTTCGCTGACCGTTGCGCAGACCAGTTGATTGAATTCTCGCGGCAACTCGACCGACTGCGAAGTGACACCGGAAAGCTGATCCGGTTGGCCATTGAACCGGAACCATTTTGTGTCCTGGAAACGACCGCGGAAACACTGGCCTTTTTCCAGCGATTGCGAGAACATGCCGCTGATGTTTCGGCGCTGGAACTCGTCCAGACGCACTTGGGAGTTTGTTACGACGTCTGCCATCAGGCGGTTGAGTTTGAAGATGTGGCGGCGTCCATCCGCTCCCTGGCCGCTGCCGAGATTCGGATCAACAAGGTCCACATCACCTGTGCGATTGAAATTGCCAATCCTGGCAGCAACCCCGCAGCCCTCGCAGCTCTCGCTCGTTACGTCGAACCTCGTTATCTGCACCAGACGTTCGCTCGAACGGCGACCGGTTCCATCGTGAAGCAGGTCGATCTGGACACGCCGCTCGCAACAGCACCTTTGGGCGAGTTCCGCGATGCATCGATGTGGCGAGTGCACTTCCATGTTCCGGTCGATGCGGAACAACTGGGGCCACTCGGGACGACACGCGGAGAACTGAAACGGGCTTTGGCGGTTGTCCCCGAATTGGACTATGCCCCGCATCTGGAAGTCGAAACGTATACTTGGGAAGTCCTGCCGGGGGGCGGAACGCCCAACATTGTGGAGGGATTTACCCGGGAATTGCTGGCAACAAAGCGACTCTTGGAGAGCTAGTGCTAGTGCCGCGCCACGAACCGGCTCGATGCATCTCCGCCGCCAAAACTCAAACGAAGCAATGGTTATGACAGAGTCTTCTTCGTCCGTTGCTGCAAAGCCAGTCCTGCCAAGAAACGTCCGGGTTCTGGGCGTTGCCAGCTTGCTCAACGACGTTGCCAGCGAAATGATTTTCCCGCTGCTGCCCGGATTCCTGCTGACGCTGGCCTCGGGCAATAAGTTTTATCTGGGGATCATTGAAGGTCTGGCAGACAGTGTGGCGAGTCTGCTCAAGCTCTGGTCGGGAGCGTGGTCAGATCGGGCCGGTCGTCGCAAGGGGTTCGTTGTTTTTGGATATTCACTCGCTGCACTGATTCGCCCGTGGGTGGGAGTCATCAGCGCGACATGGCAATTGGCCGTGATTCGAGTGGGTGACCGTATAGGCAAGGGGATTCGGACGTCTCCGCGCGACGCCTTAATCGCGGAGTCGTGTGCGCCGGAACTTCGTGGTCGGGCCTTTGGATTTCATCGAGCGATGGATCACCTGGGGGCAGCCATCGGTCCATTGCTGGCAACAGCGTTCCTGTGGTTCTGGCCGGATCAGATCCGGACGTTGTTCTTACTGGCATTGATTCCCGGACTGGCGGTTGTGGCACTTGTTGTGTTTGGATTGCGGGAATCCGCCGACGTGCCGCCTGCTTCGCTCACGCAACCGGCGACAACTGCGGCTTTCGATTCCCCCAAAGTCACGGGCCCAAGCGTATTTTCACTTCGTGGATTGCGTCAGTTCGATGCGAACTTTCGGCGATTCCTGCTGGCGCTGCTGATTTTCTCTCTGGGGAATTCCAGTGATGCTTTCCTGCTGTTGCGAGCAGAAGAACTGGGGGTTCCCCGCGTGATGTTGCCGGTTCTCTGGTGCCTGTTTCACGTCATGAAAAGTGGCAGCAATGTCTGGTGCGGTGCCGGAGTCGACCGGTTTGGGCCGAAGTCATTCATTCTGACAGGCTGGTTTGTTTACGCCGCCGTCTACCTTGGTTTCGCAGTGGCGACGAATGCCTGGCAGGTCTGTCTGCTGTTTCTCGGCTATTCGCTGTTCTATGGCCTGACCGAACCTGCAGAGAAAACGCTGGTTGCGATGCTGGCTGGCCCCGAACGCAAGGGACTCGCTTTTGGCTGGTTCAACTTCTCGATCGGGATCAGCACGCTTCCTGCCAGCCTGTTGTTCGGCGCGCTTTATCAGCAATTTGGCCCACTTGCGGCGTTTGGTACCGGCGCGGGACTGGCCCTGGTTGCGGCGATTCTGGTTGGTTCGGTAGCAGTACCGGAGAAATCCGCCTGATCGCCCAATTCAAACGAGGCGATGAAATTCGATCACGATTTCAAATCCGCTCGCAATTGTTCCCGTACCGCCTCCCACGAAATGCTTGCAGAACCGTCATTCATGCGAGTCTCGATCTCATTGATGAGTTCTGGATCGTTGCGAGAAAATCCTGGAAGCGTCTCGGAAACAGTCTCCAGTAATTCTGTCGCCAGCAAGAGCCGGTCGGACTCAGACAGCTCCATTGCAGTTCGAAGTAACTCTTCGCGCGTCGTCGACATTGGTGACCCCATCGAGGTTGAATTACGAATAGATACCGGAAATCGCACCAATTGCGAGTTGAGGTACCAAAACCAGATTTCCCAGATCCCGTTCTGGATGTGACGTCTTCCCTCGTCGAACCGGCGAAACCCGCCTGAGTCGCCCCAAACCTCGTGAATCGCCATGAACTCGCGTGCCAGCAATTGTTCACACCTTTAAAAAATCTCTGGAATTGTCGCGTTTTACAATTCTTTTTCGCATTCAACAAAATGAATTGACACATTCTGCCGGTTGCGAATAAACACCGCCTCGTCCATCTCCCATACAACATTTCGATTGCGATTCGAGCCGTCCGAACGCCTCGCGTCACTCCTTCGCACCAGCCTTGGTGATAAGCGAATGACCGGGAACCGTTCTTCGGCAATCTCTCTTCACGCCTGTGGTGAAGTGAGGTCTGTCTCCCATTTTCAAATCCGTTCGTGTGGCTTCGGCCGCTTTCCACCGATGACATCGCTTCAGCGGGCCGTCCAAAGTACGCGCTGTCATCGGCACATCGTTCCTTCCGCATCCATGGTGACCGAATGACGAACTCCCGTCCCGATGTGATTCCGTTTCCACAACGAGTTTCCGCACCTGCTGCTGAAACAGCCACAAATGTCCTGATCGTCACCTGCGATCCCGATATTGCCTGGCGGCTGGAAAATGACGTCCGCTCCGCCGGATTGACCACGCGAGTGGTCAACTCCTACGATGCGGCAGCTCAGACTCTCAGCCTGCAAGCTTGTGAAGCCTGCCTGGTTGGCCCGCTCGCTCCTGGTGAAACGGCCGGTTCACTGGCTGGTCTGATCCAGCAAAAAGGCTGGTCGACGCAACTCGTTTGTCTGGTGGCAGCACCTTCGGACGATACCCCTCAGATTCTGCCTGCGGCCAACGGCATTGAATTGCTGACTCAGCCGTATACACCATCGACCTTCGCCTTGACGCTGGCAGCTGCCGTTCAACGGTCCAAGCTGATGGCTGAAAACCGACGACTGCGACGTCAATTGAGCAATCGCAACCTGCGGGACATGGTCGGACACAGCCCGGCAATGCACTCGCTGCGTCAGCAAGTTCAGAACATCGCTGACCACAACGGTTGCGTCCTGCTTTCGGGCGAACCTGGTTCTGGAACAGATCTGGTCGCTCAAGCGATTCATGATTCAGGACGACGGGCTCATCGGCCATTCGTGAAGATCGATTGCAGCGTACTGTCCGCTGAAACACTGGAACAGGACCTGTTCGGTCAGTGCGAAGCGGCCCCGATGGGACAGACCATCCGTCATCCCGGCCGACTGGAAATGGCCGATGGCGGGACACTGCTGCTGGAGCAGGTTCAGTTCGTCGCTCTTCCTGTGCAGAAGCAGATTACGTCCTTGATCCGCGAGCAATCGTATGTTCATCCGCAGACGGGTGAGCGAATTCGGTTTGACGTCCGGTTCATCTTCGGTGGCAATCTCGACCTGCGATCTCAGGTCGACAAGGGACTGTTCCGACGCGATCTGTACGAAGAAGCGTCACAGACCTGTCTCGAGTTGCCAACGCTACGGTCACGCAAAGACGACATCGCTCCGCTGACCGAACACTACCTGCGACGCGTCGCAGGTCGTGAAGGTAAGCCACCACGTTCGCTGACGCTGGATGCTCTGCACCTGCTGCAACGTCACGACTGGCCGGGCAACGTCTGTGAACTGGAAAACGTCATTGAACGTGCCTGTGCTCTCGACTGGGGCAGCAAGCTGACCGCTTCGATGATCGAACCGTGGCTGACCCCACGAGATGTCACCGAAGAAGAAGCCGACGGTCTGCCAGGCCTGACACTCGCAGAAATGGAACGAAAACTGATCGAAGCGACATTCAATCGGTTTGCTGGCAATCGCGAAAAGACCGCCAAGGCTCTGCAGATCGGTATCCGAACACTCTCGGGCAAACTTCGAGAGTACGGTTATCCGCCACGCGGGGGACCGGGTTCCAACCTGAAAGCCTGGTCGCCAGCCGCATCGATCAGTCCGATGATGGAGACGATCGAGTCCGAACAACGAGCCGCCTGATCATCGAATGGTGATTTCCAAGCCCGGTTGCGAAAGCGACCGGGCTTTTTTTATTGGGACAATCCTTGGACACGGAGGCACGGAGAACAGATGTTACTCCGTCTCTCTTCCGCTTCCTGATGGGCGCGGCTCCTATTACGAACACGGAATTTCTTTTTGGGAACTTTTTCCGGGATACTTCGTCGAAACAACGGTGCCGGTTCGAACCCGCGTTCGTGACTGATTGGAGATTCGCTATGAAACGCTTCCTGGGAATGATGTTAGGACTGATGTTCGGTTTGTCCAATGCGGTGGCATCCGCTCAGGGAGTTCTGATCATCACGAACCATCCCGGCCCTCTTCCTCGCCCGTGGCACCCGCCAACACCCCATATTCGCCCAATCCCCCAGCCTCCGGTTTCATACAAAATTAAGGAACTGGCGGTCCAGGCACGGATCACCGATCAGGTGGCTCGAGTCCAGGTGTCACAGTCATTCGTGAATACCGGCAGCGTGCAGATGGAAGTTCAGTTCCTGTTTCCACTCCCCTATGACGGCGCTGTCGACAAGCTGACCCTGCTTGTGGATGGAAAGGAATTCCCCGGAAAGTTGCTTCCCGCCAAGGATGCGCGATCGATTTACGAAGCAATCGTGCGGTCGAACAAGGACCCGGCGCTACTGGAATGGATGGGGAGCGGCCTGTTCCAGACCAGTGTCTTTCCGGTCCCGCCAGGCGCCGAACGAAAAGTGACCTTGAATTACAACCAGTTGCTGCGCAAGGATCGCGGGCTGACCGACTTCCTGTTCCCTCTCAGCACAGCCCGGTACACGTCGCATGCCGTCGAAAAGGTCGAATTTCACGTCGCAATTGAATCGGGAATCGACATTAAGAATGTCTATTCACCGACCCATACTGTCGACATCAAGCGACCTGATGCGAAGCACGCTGTGGTCTCGTACACCCGGACAAACGATGTCCCCACCAGTGACTTCCGCTTGATGTTCGATGTCGACAAAGGCCAGGTCGGTGCCAGTGTCATCAGTTATCGACCGAAAGAAGGTGAAGATGGCTTCTTCCTGATGCTGGCCAGTCCACAAGTCAAAGCTCCCGATGCTGAAAGGCCAAAGAAAACGGTTGTGTTTGTGCTGGATCGGTCGGGCAGCATGAGTGGCAAGAAGATCGAACAGGCAAAGTCCGCGGTGAAGTTCGTGTTGAACAATCTGCGTGAGGGAGATCTGTTCAATATCGTGGCCTACGATGGTGCGGTTGAGTCGTTTCGTCCAGAGTTGGAACGCTACAACGATGAAACTCGGAAATCGGCGTTGGGATATGTGGAAGGGCTCTATCCCGGTGGCGGGACCAATATTCACGGGGCACTGACTGCGGCCCTGGGACATATCAAGGATAACAGCCGGCCGAATTATGTTCTGTTCCTGACAGATGGCCTGCCGACCATCGGCGAAACCAATGAAGGAAAGATCTGCGTCGGGGCGAAAGAGGCCAACAAGGTCCGCGCCCGAATCCTGTCGTTTGGGGTTGGCTACGACGTGAACTCGCGACTGCTCGATCGCATCTCACGCGATGGCTTCGGGCTGTCCGAGTACGTTCGACCTGATGAAGATATCGAATCGCATGTCAGCACGGTGTATGGAAACATCAGTTCGCCGGTTCTGACCGATGTGGCAGTCAACGTGGAACTCGACGGAATCAAGCCTGAAGATGGACCAGCTGTGAACCGTGTTTATCCCAAGGGGAATTTCGACCTGTTCGAAGGTCAGCAACTGGTCGTTGTTGGTCGTTATCGCAAGCCGGGTGCCGCCAAGGTGGTGATCAAGGGGCAAGTCGCGGGGCAGGAACAGAAGTTTGATTTTCCAGCGAATCTGATTGAGAAAAGTAACGACGAAAGCTACGCGTTCGTGGAAAAACTGTGGGCGATGCGTCGTATCGGCGAAATCATCGACCAGTTGGATCTTGTCGGCAAGAATGAAGAACTGGTGAAAGAACTGGTCGAACTTTCCACGCGTCATGGGATTCTGACTCCGTACACATCGTTCCTGGCCGACGAAACAGTTCGACCGCTGGCAGATGCAGGGGCGGTTCGACGCACTCGTGAAAGCCTGACCGAATTGGATCGTGCGGAAGGACTGGGTGGTGTTGCCCAACGCGCCGAAAAGGGTCGCTTCCAGAACGCCACTAATGCCTCCGCTCCACTTTCCGGTCCAGGTTCGAGTCTTGGAGGCGGGGGACTGGGAGGGGGACTGCCTGGGCCAATTTCGACGAATTCGTTCCGCGACCTGAAGACCGATAAAGAAGTGGCTGCAGATTCTGTCCGGGCTTACGGCAACCAGACGGTCTACGCCCGTAGCGGACCGGTTACAAAAGACGCGTCGGGTGTATCAAAGAAACTGCAGATTGTGGTCACGCCAGAAACCGCGAGTCTCGATCTGGAAAAGGACAAGGATCAGATCGAAATCGTCGATCGGTTCTCGGATTCTTACTTCGCGATGGTGAAGTCGAATTCTGTGGCTGAAAACCAGTTGCTCAGTCAGCAACGAGATGGCGAGCAATTGCTGATCAAGCTGCGAGGAAAGAACTACCTCGTGCGATAAGTTGAGAAACAGTCATTGAGGGCTTGGTTATCGGAACGAAACCAAGCCCTCGCACTGTTTCCAGTTGGTATTCGTAGCCAGGGTTGTATGTTCAAACCATTGATGGGGCGCGCTTCGTTCTCGCAAATTGCCCAGGGACTCTTACCCGCCGCAATAGTGATTCTCTTCACGCGTCGGCACATTCGACTGCCGTCGGACGTATCGATGACGTCACACCGATGTGACGACCGCCGATCCCTGAAATCCATAAGATCGAATCGTACGCCTGGAAGTCATTCCGATCCACAAACGCGGGCATGAACGGCCAGCCAAAACGGTCAACGACTGGTGATCGGCATCAGTTGTGTACGCGAATAGCCGTGGCCGAGGTCATTCAGATCGCGTTGAAAGATGACTCGCGGAGGGCTCTGGGTCCCGTCGATCATCGCTTCCAGTCGCGTAACAGGCCCGCCCCCTTCAAAGAAGCCGAAGATCTGGGCTCGGTAGACATCGCCTCGGGCCGTAAAATACGGGGTCCAGGGTCTGCATGGTTGTGAGGTCGACCAGTCTTTCAAAATAGAGCCAGCCGGTCGTGTTGTGCTGTTGAATGATTTCCGGGGAGGGTTGGCCGTTGGAGTCGAGTTTCTGGGCTTGAATGATCTTGTCGACAAGCTCTTCTTCCAAACCCGGAATACCAAGCAGAATCTCACGCCGTGCCTGATTGATGTTGATCCGACCTTCCAGGTACTCGTCGTTTGTGGTCGACAACGTATCAAGTAACTTCGGCAAAGTAGTCTTGAGCTGATTGGGGTTATCTGGCCAGGGACTCTTCAGCGTCTGACTCGCTCCGTTAATGGTGACCTTCGCAGTTGACCCGAATAACGCCCACATCGACTGGATCTGGTACGATCCCCCAGCAGTGATATCAATGCCACCCCGCGTCACCTTGCCGCCCTTACTGAGTGCTGCCGAGGCAATCGCTTTCGTCAGCCCCTGCATCGCCTGTTGCTGCTGCTGTTGCTGTGTCTGCGACGAAGAACTAGAGGTGACTGTCTTGCCGGTGTTATTCTTGCTGCCGCTGCTGTTCGTCTTAGAGTTGCCGCTGCTGCCACTTTTGCTGGCGGTACTACTGCTGTTCGCTGATGCCGTCGTCGATGCTGTGGCACCGTTCATTCGGACCGCAATAATGAATTTGGCAGTCGCCTCATCGAATTCGTCTTCCAGCGCATCGTAAAGATCGGTGAGTAAACCATTGTTCAGGTGGATTTTTTCTCGCCCGTCGGCTCGCAGATTGGATTCTCGCCCGTGAGCTGTCAGGAACGCGACCCAGCCGTGATCAAGCACACCATTCCGATTATCAAGCGGTGGACTGGCATCGCCATCATTCTCATTCGGATCGAGTAACCCATTCCGATTCGCATCTTCACCGTAGAGTAACGCAGGCGTGACTCCCTTCACCATCAGCAACTCGTCCAGCGATTCCAGCGGACCGTTCTTGGCTTTGTATGGCGGCGTCATGGATTCGTACGACTCGGATTCGGCACCATACGGCCGCTTGGTGTCATCCGTATCGATCCAGTCCAGAATTGCGTCGGCGGTTTCAATCGTCATGCCCGGAATGTTCAACAGCATCGTGTGAATCTCGTCATCTTCCAGCTTCATCTTGAGCAGCAGATTCAGGTTCAGCTTGGCTGACTCATCCATCAGGCCGTACCGGATCGAGTTGCCACGCGTGGAATGTTCAACGGGTGCAATCACGGAAATATGCGCCCGGCCACGCTTCCGGTCTGACGGAATGAATGACTTTCCCCAGAAGAGCGTCGGGTTATGCTGTAGGTTTTCCAGAGCCGGATCGCCCCGGTTTCCCAGGATTGTTGCCACATATTCGACCCCTGAATCAGCCGCTTCACGGGCCTGAACATCGCTTCCATAAATCGTCGTCGCTTCAAATTCGGTTGTCATCGACTGCGTGTAGTTGTAGGCAATCAGCGTCAGGACCGAGACAATCACAAGCACGATCAACAACACGCTGCCACGGCGTGAATCGTGAGAGCTATGTTTTCGGGGTGACTTCATGGTACGAATTCCTCCGGTAGCGGATCGGCGATCGGAATCAGGATCACCGTACGGAACTGGTTGGCCGACTGACTGACGGTCACGCGAAACAATGGTCCAGGTTTGTTCTTCGGCGGGGCAAAACCAATCGTCACTTCGATCGCTCGCGGTAGTCGCCCCGACGATTCACTGTCCCAGGACGTATACCAGGCGGCTCCATCGAAGTAGCGAAACTGCAGGTAAGAAACTTCGGGTGCCAGTACCTGTTGAGCCGCCAGAGTCGTCGCGGCCCCCCCTTTATCTTCCACCATGAGCGTCGCCAGGCGATCACCATCGGTACGAATCAATCCGGAACCGGATGTCGACAGCTGGTATGTGAGGACTCGCAAGTCACTGGAGCGTGACTGCACATTGTTTCCGTTAACACTCGAAGAAAAATTGAGATCACGGCGGGCTCGCGAAATATGCATTTCCACACGCTGGGCATTGCCCCGGATTCCAATACTTCGAGCAGTCGGCGTGTCGGTCGCGGTCGTGTCCGTGGTCGATGTTCCTGTCGCTGTAGATGCTGTCGAACTGCTTCCGGAACTCCCTGCTGACGTACTCGCACCCGTTGAACTGGTTGAGCCTGTAGAAGTCGACGAACCCGTTGCCGAGGCACTGTCGTCGGTCATGATTGGCGGCACAAACGAGATCGAACGAACGTCAATGGCAATCTTGCGGATGAGTGCTCGCGCGAGTTGCGATCGCTCCATCTCTTCCCGCCCATTGGCGGTCAATCGCCACGACTGATCCATGGCCGTGAAGATCGCACCCAGCAAGATCACGGACAACGTCAACGCCAGCATGACTTCCACGAGCGTGAATGCCTGCCGCCCTGTACGTTGACCGCACTCACGTTGAGCGCCGACAGCCCGATGCAGGCGACCCTGAGTGATTTCAGCACGGCGATGGCGACGTTTCATCATTTTGCGGTCGTCTGTGACTGAGCACTTTGCTTCTTGCGTAACGCCGCATCCTGGAACAACGCCGGATCACGCATCCAGCGACGCAGAGTAAATTGAGTATTCGCCATCCGGGAATTTCCCGAATGCGAAACCATCACTTCCAGTTGCAGTAAATCCGGGTAATTCGTTTCCGTGATCTTCAGCGACCATGTCCACGCAGCATTGTCTGGAAACGGAGTATTCGTGACGGGAGCCAATCGCTGAGCGCCCGACAGGACTTCAGCCAGCTTCGCTTCACATCGAATGATCGCCTGAGTCTTCAGGCGTGCTTGAACGGCCGCTCGAGCCCCGTTCCATGACAACTGTGCCAGCGCTGCCAGTGATCCAAAAAAGATCGCCAGCGCCAGGATGATTTCCAGCAGTGTCAAGCCACGTCTTGATGAACGATGTCGATGCAGATCTGTCCGAGGAAAAGATCGAATGGAGATCATGATTTCTCCATCTGGTGAATACGACTGACAGTCACCGCACCTGTCACACCGCGAACCGTCAAGGTGACGCGTTGGTTGCGTCGATCAACCAGTTCGAACGACACGTCCGTTCCCGTCCCATCCGATTGAAACAGGATTGGACCTGACCATGACGCCTGTTCCAGCTTCGCGGCATCCGGCAGGCCACTGAAGACATCACCTGAAAGCTTCTGGCCACCTGACGCGGAAGGAGTTCCCGAGGTGGTCCCCATCAATGTCGGTGCTGTAAACGAAACCCCTTCGGGGAGTAATCCCGAGGCTTTGCTGAATCGCCCCAAGCCGGTGGATGTTCCCGTTCCGCGTGCGTCAGGACTGACACTTTCAAACTCACGCTCAAAGGGAATCACCACAAACCGGCGCCCGCCCGGTTCATAGCGAAACTGGTAAACCAGACCACTCTCAATCGCATGGATCCTCGCACTGGCGGCGAGCGATCGAACCTTTTCGCCAGACTCCAGCAACCGCTGCTGCCCCGTCAATCGGATCACGTTGGGCCAGGCGACCGCGATAATTACTGCGATGACACCCAGCACCAGCAGCAGTTCGATCATCGTAAAGCCTGTACGTCCAGCCGAAAACTCCCGCAGTGGAACGGGGCGCAGGGACATCGGTGGTACAGGTCGACGATCAGAACGCATGACGGACTCAAACGAGAATGGAATTCATCTTCACATTACATCACGCCGAACTTAAGGAAGCATGAATTCTGACAACCTTTCAAACTTCAGCAGCCACTGAAGCAGGATCGCATCCCCGAGTTCCTTCGACTGCTTCAGTTCTGGAATCGGCTTTCCCCAATAGAAACTGATCCATCCGGCGGCCGTCCCTTTGGATTGTACGAAAAAATCGGCCAATTCCTCAGAGGAACATTTCAGCGGAAACGTCTCTTCGATGACAACAGGTTTTCCAACGGCAAATCCCATCAAAGTTTGCTGTGCTTCTTTGAGCTTCCCTGCTTCAGGATACAGGTGAATACAGAGAAAATCGACGTGTTCCACGACGACACCCGGCACAAACCCGGATGTCAGGCCGGGGCGATCCAGACTCCAGTCGACCAACCCGACTGTGATCAAGTGCCGGGAATCGACTTCGCGGATGGCACGGTTCAATCGCTTCAACCAGGCCACGGCGATCTCGGGTCGCGGTCGATCACGTTGATCCAGCGAAATTCGCTGAACAAAATGCTTCCCCGCAAACGCCGGTCCCAGCCAGTCACGTGGCTTGCTGCGACCACCGGGCGAAACAGGTTCGTTCATTAAGTCGTAGCAAAAGACGGCCGGACTTCCCTTGCAGGTTTCAGCGACGGATTTCCAGAAAACGGCCTGAGCTTCCCAACGTTCGGACTCATCCAGATCGTCATACCAAGCAGGAACATCCTGCTTGTGGTAACACCCCAGGCCGGTCAGATCGAGGTACAGATGTGTCCGCTCTGCCAGAGCCAGCAATCGGGAGAGTTGTTCGTGAGCCTGCCGATCAGGTTCCGCCGGCCCCTTCATGAATTTGCCAAACTGCAGGTGAATCCGAACGACATTGCATTTCAGATCGCGAATGGCAGCAAAATGCTGTTCCACCAGGGGCCACTCGGTCGTCCAGTAATCTTCGAGCAACCGTCCCCGGTCGTCGTGATCGTAATTGACACCCCAGGGAACGAACCGCTTGTCAGAATCGGTCACAAATCCGGTCTTGTCGGCCGAAACTTTGATCCACGGCATTTCGGCCGATCGAGCCGTTTCCGCAAAGGGAATCAGGCCACCGATCAGAAAGAGACCAAAGCAAGCAAGAACGCGAAGTTTCATGGCGGTCCCCGTCCTGAATAAAGTTCGACGACGCTCGGCGCGGGTCTCCCGACCCCGCCGAAACCGACGACCGAAGGTCTCCTCTTCCGTCTTTCTTCTTTTCGACCTGGTAGTCGTACATGCGATGAACATCGGGCGCCCAATTGCAGACGGCTATCTTCACGCAGGAGCGTGAAGGCAACTTTCGGAAAGATCCCGGCTCAGCGCGGGTCTCCCGACCCCACCGAAACAACCGACCGAAGGTCTCCGCTACAGTCTCCAAAGAACGACACAGGCCGGTCAAGACCGGCCTGCTAACCACGGCGATTCCAAAGAATCAAACCTGCACTTTGATGTAAATCGGAATGTGATGAGGATCAGACCCCGCTGGTGTTTCCGACCATGCGTTGGATCTTGGCGCGGCGTTCAGCGCGGCGACGTGATCGACGACTGGTTTCGCTTGGCTTTTCATAGAATTCACGCCGACGCATTTCCTTCTTGATGCCAGCATGCTCTACCAACTTACGAAACCGCTTAACTGCATCGCTGATCGACTCGTTATCCCGCAACCGCAACTTGACCACACAACCCTCCGTCGGGGAATCTCAAGAATTACCAGACCGCCGGTCGACGGCACCAGTACCGTACGCCTCGCAAGCGGACCGGGGATTCTAACGGCCCGACTTCGCCGTGGGAAGTCCGCGACAATCCGGATTCTTCGTAAAATCGCCCAAGCCAGATCGCCGACTTGAGAATTCACCGAAAAATCACCTCGGATCTCAGTGAACAACCCTGAGCAAGCGTCACAACTGCCTACTACAAAACCGCTTACATCGCGTTTTAGGGGCGTAGTACAGTCAAGCCGCCATTCTGCCGTGAAAATCTCACGTCGTTCGCCCACCCACACTGAATTCACCAGACATCCGATCTGCAGGGCCAAAACAGATTTCCGACAGGCAAAAATCAGCAGGCTGCATTACCATTTGCCTCGCCCATGGTGACCGTTCGCGATCCGCAAGGAACTCAGAAATGGGACTGCACATCGCTCTTTTCCTCGCCTTGTCGTTCCATATCCTCTTTTGCGGAATCTATGGCGGCGGGTTCGATAAGCCATTATCTCATCACGCAGATTGTCATTTACGTCGATTTGCTTCTATTGATCCTGTTCTTGATCATCTTGATGGCGGTCGACGGGCGACCAATCGGACCTATTCCTTGACCGTTTGTTGCTGCAGTTCATTCCACAGAGCCACAAACCACAACAATGCGGCTCGGCGCTGGCCAACAGCGCTGAAGTGTCGGCGGGAATTGGGCCCGCCGCGATTGTCACCCCCCAACAAATCGGTGTCTGGGCCAGGTCGAAAGCCAGGAACGCTCCAAAGCTCGTCAATCGCTCCGCGAATCCGTCTCTCTCCGATGGGATCTTTGTAAACCGTCGGGTGCAACGTTGATTTCGCGAGGAGCCACGGAGGCTCGAATCCCCACGCTTCACTGGCAGCGTCGCGGATTTCACGAACGTTTTTTACGTACGTCTCTGCAGGTGTCTTCTCAATGACATCCGATTCCCCCTGTTGCCACAGAACGGCACGGAACAACCCGATCTCACGACCGACCTGGCAGAGTCGCTTATGTAACGGTCCGTCCGGAGCCCACTTGGTACTGGAAGTCGCGCCGACAGAGACATTCACGAAAGCCACAGGGACGCGCAATGTTGGAACCAGCATGTCTCCCAATGCTGGCCAGATCGATCCTCCTTCTCCGTTATGAGGTGGCGGATCATTCGCCACTCGCCAAGTTTTTGCTTCCCAGTCATAAGTGGAGACCGCTTGTGAAGGGTCTGCCACTTTCAATACGTCGTCGTTCCAGCCCCCGGCATAGGACTGTCCCGCCACGACAAATACTTCACCGACACCGATGGCCGCGACAGTACCCGCGGCAGTCGTTTCCTCGTCATTGACACAACGAATTTCCAGGCGATACCAACCTCCGGCGGGGACTTCCAGCAGCCCCTTCAATTGTTTTTCATCCGTTCCAACATCGAACAAATGCCACTCATACGTTTCACCGAATCCATGCTCATGCAGGACCAGGCGATACTGCCAATCCCCTTTGACTCCCTCTGGTCGGGGAGCACGAAAGACCACGTCGGCAAACCCCAATTCCGGACCTTCCGGTTCGTGAATCGAAGCTCGCTGGGGCTCAAATCCTTCGCGTTGAATCACCTGATAGGCCTTCGGCTGATCAATCTCCACCTTCGCAGGTTCGGCGGCAATCAACTTGGCTGAGAGCATTCCCAAGGCTGCGATCAGGCCCATCATTTTCGTTTGGATCATTCGAATGTTCCGTTCCTGAGAAAGACTGAAGGGGGTTGTGGGGTTCTTACCGTTCCAGATGCTGCGTACTGACCACACAGTTTCGATCATCGAACAGATTCAGATAAAAAACCTTGGCATCTTCTGGGACGTTTGCGGTGATTCGGCCTGTCGCCTGATCAACGACAGCGGGCAGCGAATCCCATTTGCGATCTTGCCATTTTCCGACGTCACGGGTGAACGCCAATTCCCCCTTCGTGATCGGTACCTCAGTCTTGAATGTTCCCCACGCTTCCGTACCACCAAAACCTTGATCCGTAAATCTCGGCAGCGGTTTCTCCTGACGAAGGATTTGGTTTGCGTAGATATGGATCTCTTCCGGATTCTCACCCGGGGGACCATGGCCATGCGGCATCCGAATCCGCAGACAAAGAGTTCGGTCACCTTTCGGCAATCGATACGACTTCTGCCACGAATCCATGGGGTAGGCAAAATCGTTGGTACCATTGACCCAGAGAATTGGCATCTTGGCCTGCCCCAGATAACTCGACGGATCCCATTGCCGCAGCCAAACGTCTGCTTGTTCTTTCCCAAGCTTTTGAAAGGCTGGCAGCCAGACCGAGTTGTCGCCAAGAAAACCACATCCGTACACGGGTGCCGCGAATTGATAGCGGGAATCGACTCCCGCCACGATCGACGTCAGATAGCCTCCCCACGAGATCCCCGTGACTCCAATACGGTCCACGTCAATCTCAGGATACGAGCGTATCAACGTGTGTGCCAACACCGCCGCACTGATGGCGTGGTACGTCCATTGATCTTCAACAGGAGCTCCGAGTTGCCCAAAGCTGGCATCCCAGCCGGGGGGCCCGCCGTGATCATGCCGCTTCCAGTTTCCATAGGTCCCGACAGGAATGCAGCCGCAAGTATCCATCGCAATGGCGGCATAACCTCGCGAATTCCACAGTTTGACCCAGCGATCAAACGCGGTTCCACCTCCACCGTGAATCAGCACCATCGCGGGGACCTTTTTCCCTTCACTTCCTGCGGGAACACCGTAGTAGGCAAACACACGAGTTGGCTTCCCCTGATACTTCACTCCTTCGAAATAGAGCGACTTGACCCCTTCCGCGACAATTGCATCCGCTGGAAAGACTGCTGGGGTTTTTGAAAGAGTCTCCCAGTCAAAATGGACACCTGCTTTGAGCTCTGGTCTTTCCTGAGCGAATCCCGTGTTCGCAAGCAGGATCAAGCAGAAACAAATCGGAATGGTCTGGCAAAACAGTCGATTGAAAGAAGGCAACACGCAGGGTTCTCCATAAAGTGAGTGCGAAGTCAGTGCAATCTAAATGATCGTATGAGAACACACCACCATCAGCCACCGCGCCGTTGTGCCTGACGGTACCATTTGCTTGACACACGCCTGTCGATTCTTGATCGTGTTCTGAATACGTGAACAGTGATTCCTCACGGCACGTCACTCCAACTGTCAATTGTTCCGGAATCGATGGACATGAGCCCTGAATGCAGTCTGATGTTTCCTCGTCGTCTGGGATGCCACGTTCGTCATGTACCGCATCTCATGACCACCGTTGTGCTCATGATCGTGGCCTCATGGAGTGGCGTCGTAAGCGGTGAAACGCCTCCCCCGCCAGCGGTCTGCTCCCTGGAGGACAGATTCTTTGAAGATGAAGTCTGGGCCAAGGTCGGCGAACGAACGTGCCTGCGATGTCATCATTCCCGCGGGGACGCTGCTGAAAGCGGATTTCTTCTGACTCGACGAACCTCCGAGAATCCTGCCTGGCTACAGGACAATTGCAAGACATTCCAGAAAATGGCCATGACGCTGGAAGGGGACAAATCAAAACTGCTGCTGAAAGTGACCGGCGGACTCGATCACGGTGGCGGACAAGTGCTCAAGCCCGATTCCACCGGGTATCGCATTCTGGAACGGTATGTACGGCGGTTGAGTCCTGCGAAGGACGTTTCCATCCCTGCGGAAACAATTGCTCAGTACAACGTTCGCCCCTTCTTCGAAGGGGTCATCATGACGTCGCCCCGACGACTTCTGCGCCGCGTAACACTCTCTCTGGCAGCTCGTTTGCCCACCGCATCCGAACTGACTGCCGTTGATCAGCGGGGGCAGGAGGCCATGGACTCCATTCTCGACGGTATCCTGCAGGAGCAAGCCTTCTATGACCGGCTTAAGGAAGGATTCAATGACATCTTTCTGACGATTGGGATCGAAGACAACGCCGAGACGCTGCTGTCGTACGACCATTTTGAAAAGACACGCCTGTGGTACGACAAGCATGATCTCAGCCATGTCCCCGAAGCAGAACGACAGCGCGCCCGCTGGAAACTGGCGGATGTCTATCGCGATGCACTGCTACGCGAACCACTGGAACTGATCACTCACATTGTTCGGAACAACCGTCCATTTTCCGAATTGGTGACCGCCGATTACATCATGGTTTCGCCCTACACGGCTCGAGGCTACGGGATTTTCGATGAAATCAAAGATCAGTTCAAAGATCCCGAAAATCCTTTCGAGTACATTCCTGCCCGACTGAAAGCGTTAAAGGGACGCGATGGCAAGACGCAGGAATCTGCAACCGGGATGTATCCCCACGCCGGATTTTTGAGCACGTTTCATTATCTACGCCGATATCCGTCGACGGAAACCAATCGCAACCGGTTGCGGGCGAGGATGCTGTACCAGCATTTCCTGGGGATCGACATCATGCAGTTGGCACCACGAGTGACCGATGCTGCTGCGGTTGCGGCCAAGTATGAAATCCCCACCATGCAGGCGGCCGATTGCGTGGTCTGCCATAAGACGATCGATCCCGTGGCGGGCCTCTTCCAGGACTATAACTTTGAAGGAGGTGTCGGGCCTCGCAAAGCGGGCTGGTATACCGACATGTTCAAAGCGGGATTCGAAGGAGAATCGATGCCGGCCGAGGAGCGATGGCGTGCCCCTCAATGGCTCGCCCAGCGAGTCGTCAAGGACCCACGGTTCCCAGTCGCGATGGTGGAACATGTCTATTACATTCTGTTTGGACGCAAGGTCCTGCAGCTACCCGACGACATTGACGACCCCATGTTCAACGCCCGCCGACGCGGCTATGTCGCGCAACGTCAATTGATTGAGCAGGTCGCCAGCCGATTTACCAAGGAAAATTTCAACTTGAAAGTTGCTTTCAAGGCGTTGATAAATTCCGAGTTCTATCGCGTCGACGGGCTCGCCGTCGCAAATGCGGACTCGCACCGACGGGCCGAACTGGATGACGTCGGCCTGACGCGATTGCTCAGTCCTGAGCAAATGGAGCGGAAGTTGAACGCCATTTTCGGAAAACGCTGGGGACGCCTGGATGATTCGATGAAGGTCCTGTACGGCGGGATCGATTCCATCACCGTTACCGAACGGAATGCCGACCCGAGCGGAGCGATGGGGGCGATCCAGCGACTGCTCGCAAACGATGTGGCCTGCTATCACGTTGCCCGTGATTTTCGACGTGATGCTGCAGAGCGGCTGTTGTTTCCACGAATTGAACAGACGGACCTTCCCGGTGACGACGCTGCCAATCTGAAGATCAAGCAAGCGATTGTCGACTTACACCAGCGGTTGCTGGGGCACGAGCGTGCCGTCGATCATCCGGAAATTGAGCGGACATTCCAGTTGTTCACGGGAGTCCTGGCAGACGTCAAAGCCCAGGGACGTTTCGAACCGCGTGAAACCTATTTCTGTGGTGGTCGCGAAGAGTTTCGCACGGAAGACCCTCATTATTCCGTTCGGGCCTGGCGCGGAGTGGTCACTTACCTGCTGCGACAACACGAGTTTCTTTACGAATAGGCCGCCCGATGTCTCGACGAACTTTCTTGAAACTGTGCAGTCTCGCCGGCCTGGGCTTCGCCGCTCCGGTTGATGTGACCTCGCTTCTCTACGCCAAAGAACGCAATGATTCGGCGGGTTACGGCGGTCCCTATTACATTGTGTTCAATGCCTCGGGGGGATGGGACACCACGTACATGATGGACCCCAAAGGGATCGAAGGAATCAACCGACTGTACAAAGACGAGGAAATCGTCACGATCGGAAAACATCGGATCGCGCCGATCAAGAAGCACATTGAGAAAGGGATGAGTAACGAAGACTTCTTCGCGAAATATGGCCCCGAACTGCGAGTGTTGAACGGCATGGATCTGTCGGTCAACAATCATTCTCCGTGCGCCAGGTACATGGCGACCGGAAAACTCGACAGCCTGGCCTATCCGACATTTCCAGCATTGGTGGCCGCCTGTCACGGTTCCGCAGCGCCGCTGGCGTTTTTGACGTTCGGCAATTACTCGGCAACTGGAAATCTGGTCCCGATGTCGCGAGTCCCCTATCTGCAGTCGCTCAATCTGCTCGCCAAAGCAGACTCGGTGGAGGGAAATGAGCGAGCCCCCTATCACGATCCGTTTGTTTCTGATCGCATCGAACGCGCCCTGGAGCAACAATTCGAATCGCGAGTCGGTGAGGCGAGATTGCCTCGCGTCGAACGAAGCCAGAGCATGCTTTATTCGGCCCAGGTTAATTCGAAGGCGCTGCAGCGAGTTGTTCCGTTCATTCCTAAGGAAGTCGCCAAGGAACGGTTGGCTCAACAGGCTGACATTGCCCTCGCGTCATTCAAGGCAGGTGTTTGTGTTTCTGCCAATCTGTCGATCGGACAATTCGACAGCCATAACAACAACGATCCTGACCAGATGAAATTGATCCCGGAATTTCTGGCAGGGATCGATTACGTGATGCGTAAGTCCGAAGATCTGCAGATTCGCGAAAAGTTGATCGTCATCGTTCAAAGCGAAATGGGCCGGACTCCGACATACAACACCGGTAACGGCAAGGATCATTGGTCGATCAACTCGATCATGTTCCTGGGAATGGGGATCACTGGAGACCTTGTGATCGGTGCGACTGACGAAAAGCAGCAGGCGGTCCCGATCAACCCTCAATCGCTTGCCCTTGATAAAGAGAACGGCATCCGCGCTCGACCGGAACATATTCATCTGGCGCTGCGAGAATTCGCAGGTATCCAGGATCACCCTTTCAGCAAGCAGTTTCCGCTGGAAGTCCCCGCAAAAGAGAAGTTGCAGTCTTTCTGGAATTGAGGTCACTGGTGTCGTCGCAGATTCTTTTGAAGACCGAAGCGTTCATCCGCGAAAAACTGGCCGGAGACAGTTCCGGGCACGATTGGTGGCACATTGATCGCGTTCGACGAAACGCAGTCCATATCGCCCGGGACGAGGGAGCAGAAATATATGTCGTGGAGCTCGCTGCATTACTGCACGATGTGGCTGACTGGAAATTCCACGGTGGCGACGATTCGATCGGGCCGCGGACGGCTCGCGACTGGCTGACTCGTCACGAAGTACCTCCGACCGTCATCGATCACGTCTGCGAGATCATCGCGACTGTCTCATTCAAGGGGGCGGGTGTCGCGACAGAGATGTCGACGATCGAAGGAAAATGTGTTCAGGACGGTGACCGGCTGGATGCGATCGGTGCCGTTGGAATCGCCAGAGCCTTCGCCTTTGGAGGCCATTTCGGCCGCGCCATGTACGACCCCGATGTCCCACCTGAACAGCATCAGACGTTTGCGGCTTACAAATCCAAAGGTGGCCCGACCATCAACCACTTCTACGAGAAACTGCTGCTGCTGAAGGACCGGATGCAGACAGCCACAGGTCGTCGGCTGGCAACAGAACGCCATCAATTCATGGAACAGTTTCTGGACCAGTTCTTTGGCGAATGGCGCGGCGACAGGTAGTTTTTTACGGAACGACGAACGAAGCCTGCGAGACCTGACCTGCTCGTTCGAGGTCTGCTTTTGCCTGCTCGACTCGACCAGCGGCATTGTGCCAGGCGGCTCGTTTTCGCAGGGCTTGCTCCATGCGGTCGTCCAGCAGTTTAGAACGCTCATAGTCCTTGACCGCTTTGTCCCAGTCCTGGCGACGGGCGAAAATATCACCACGTAGCGCGAATCCGGCCGGATCGGAGGCTGTGGCGATCGCGGCATCGGCGTCCGCGAGTGCCTGATCCAGTTTACCGATGGCCACGAAGACCTGGCTGCGAGCCTGCAGTGCCTTCACATTTTTCGGTGCCTTCCTCAGACTGGTTGTCAGTGCCCTGACAGCCATGTTCCAGTCTTCCCCGTTCGCATAGTGCCTGCCCAGTTCATAAGACGTCTCGGGATTTTCCGGTTTCGCTTTGTAGGCGGCATGAAGGGTGTATAGTTGCTTCAGCCAGACACGGCGAAGATCGTCGGCATGAGCCGCCTCGCTGTCACCCATCTTGTTGAGGACTCGTGAGCGGGCCTGATATGACAAATCGAAGTCGGGGTTACACTGAATCGCGGACGTGGCATCTGCCACGGCACCCTTCAAATCCCCCAGCTTCATCTTCATGTAACAGCGGGCATAGTAGGGGATCAGTGAATTTGGACTGCATTCGACCGCCTGATTCAGGTGTGCCAGACAGGATTTGGCGTCGTTGTTGATCTGAATATCACGAACAGAGAGTGCGTAATACAGTGAAGCTTCACCCGGGGCCAGGGCAATCAACTGTGCAAAGTCCTTGAAGACATGCGTTTTTTCCAGCGAGATCGCCGTCCGCACATTTAGAAAACGGACGTCGCCTGGCGAAGTGTCTTCCCAAAGGTTGAAGAAGTCCGACGCTTCTCGGTTCCGGTTTTGTGATCGCAACAGGTTGATCTTGCGAGACGCGGCCTGATTGCGTGTTTCTGGATATTTCCAGGCAGCTTCCGCAGCTGCCAGTCCACCACGAACATCACCTCGAACACGCGACAAACGCATCTGTGTCAGGTATTCACGTGGCTTTGCGGTTCCATCCTTGCAGCGTGTCCCCAGCAGTTGTTGGGCTCGATCAAGATCCCCCACAAATTCGGCGATAAATGATTCGAGGGGCCGGTCATCGAATGTCTTCCCCGCCAGCTTGCGGCATTCCGCCAGATCCTGCTGAACCGATTTCAATTCTGCAGGGGGAACATATTTCTCGATGAATCGATCATTCAACAGGATACGACGTGCTTCCACGGGAGGATCGATGTTTCCCAAGCCCGAGGCAGGATCACTGAATGATCGTTGGCGAAGAGGTATGTCTGTCAGAGACAACTCATCCCGCAGATCAAGCCAGTCGAGCGTCACCCAGGCTCGCTGTTCGTACGCTGGTGCAAATTGTGGGTTCACATTGATGAAACCTGTCAACAGTTCCACCGCCTGCTCGAAGTGGCAGGCCGCGACCAGCGAATTCACCTTCTGCTGAGTCGATTTCCAGTCGGCAACCGGCTCTGCCGCGTGAATCCGTCCAGCGCTGGCTCCGTAAATCGCAATCGTCGCGCAGAGGAAAAGGCCATTGAGGATTCGACCATAGCATTGCGCTGGCGTGCGTTCACCGCTTTGCTGAGTGCCCGCTACGTCCTGAGACGCTGGAGTCAATGTCGTTGACCGTCGATATACGGAACGTGGCATTCGGAATCCTTTCCTGAGCCGAGGTGAACGCGCGAATTTTCGGGGAGAGTTGCTGTATGTATGAGAATGTCGCCAACGCTGCAACAGGAGTTGCATGAGATCTCAGAACAATCCCCTTTTTCAAACCGCGGTGGACCCCTGCAATCAACGGCAACCAAGGCCGCCGTGTTGCAAAACGACGGCCACGGCAACTCCTTCAGATCTGAATTGAAAGACGGTCAAGAAAAAAGATCAATGGAGTCAAACGGTTCCGTTCCGTGCCGTCCATGCCCGCCGTGTCCAACTCTTCCTCGGACCTTCAGGGACACAGACCAATCAGAGGTTAAAACGAAAACAGCCCGCCGGACGCGAGAAAGCGTCCTGCAGGCTGATTGAATCGTGAGCTGTGGCCGGTCCGGACTGATCGGGATCAGTAAGGAGGGAGCGAATTGGTTGGAACAACCACAGTCTGGGTATATTGGCCGGGCGAGGCAATGATCGGTGTACCGATTACGGCACCGTTCACGGCTGCTGTCTGGGTATATCCCGACGAGTAAGCCGTTTGATCCATGGTTTGCATCATGGTGGTTTGTGGCGGATAGTAGCCACCTCCACCGGTGGGGCACCCGCCGCATGGCTGGCACCGGTTGTAACCGCCGAGGCCACTCAGGCAGCAGCAACCTGTTGATGAAATAGCGAGAGTAAGACCAGTTAACAAAAACGCGATTTGCTTGGACATGACGCTTCCTTCGAGTTCGACCCGTCCGGACAGGAATGGAGATGTGAGGTGTGCCAGATGGCTGGCTTGCGACCAGTGGGAGAACCGGCCTGCCCGACGGAGTGATACCGGCGAACAGGGCGTCATATACTTGAAGACCGCGAATTGCGCGAAGACCAATTTCCGGAATTTTTGCCGCGAATCACGGAATTTACTCAAGTTCTGGCTGAAGACCTCAATTTGGTCAGCCTCCACCCGGTCTGATCGGCTTCCCGACAGCCGATTTCGCTTCTATAATCCCAGCTTCGAACCTTGGCCGCTTGCCGCATGTCTGGCGCTGGGCGGCTGGTTTGCTTTTTGGTGGCCTCCTTTGAATTCAAGGATATAGCGGTGCTTCGGACTCATACCTGCGGTGAATTGCGTTCAGGTCACGTGGGACAATCGGTGACGCTGTGTGGCTGGGTCGATACGTATCGCGACTTCGGTGGACTGGTCTTCATCGACCTGCGTGATCGCTATGGAATCACACAAGTTGTTTTCAGCCCTTCATTTGCAGAAATCCACGAAATTGCCCGCGGACTGCGCAACGAAGATGTGATCTGTGTCACAGGCGAAGTGGTCTCGCGTCCGTCAGACATGCACAATCCCAAGCTGACGACCGGCGATATCGATGTCCGGGGTCGACATCTGCAAGTCTTGAACAAAAGCAAGACACCCCCGTTCTTCCCGACTCAGGTCGATCTTCCCAACGAAGAACTGCGTCTGAAATACCGCTTCGTCGATCTGCGACGGCCAGCCGTCCAGCAGGCGCTGATCCTGCGGCACAACATGTCGAAGGCGACTCGCGACTATTTTGACGAAAATAACTTCCTGGAAATCGAGACCCCGATGCTGGGGCGCAGTACTCCCGAAGGGGCTCGCGATTACCTCGTCCCCAGCCGAGTTCACGAAGGTTCATTCTACGCTCTGCCTCAATCGCCACAGATCTACAAGCAGATCCTGATGGTTGCGGGCTATGACCGGTACTTCCAGTTGGCCAAGTGCTTCCGGGACGAAGACCTGCGAGCCGACCGCCAGCCGGAATTCACGCAGATCGACGTCGAAATGGCGTTCGTTCAGCAGGAAGATATTCTGACCACCATTGACGGACTGATGGCCCGACTGGTGAAGACATTGCGCGGCACAGAACTCCAATTGCCGCTCCCAAGATTGACGCATCGCGAAGTGATGGAGCGATTCGGCAGTGACAAGCCCGACCTCCGGTTCGGTTTGGAATTGATCGACCTGGGTGACATTGCCGGCGCCTGTGATTTCGGAGTCTTCAAGACCACGATCGCCAATGGTGGTCGCGTCCGCGGATTCTGTGTTTCTCAGGCTGCCGAGAAATATAGCCGCAAGCAGATCGATGAACTGACAGAATTCGTCAAGCAGTACGGTGCGAAGGGACTGGCCTTCTTCCGCGTCAAAGAAGGGGAACTCGATTCCCCGATTGCGAAATTCTTCAGTGCCGAACATCAACAGGCGATGATTGCGCGATTCGGAGCGAAGCCGGGCGACCTGCTGTTCTGTGTGGCTGATACATTTAAAGTCAGTTGTGCCGCACTCTCGGCTTTGCGCAATCGCCTAGCACGAGAACTCAACCTGTTCGATCCTCAGGAACTCAAGATCGCCTGGGTTCTCGACTTCCCGATGTTCCAGTGGAACGACGAAGAGAAACGATGGGACGCCGAGCATCATCCATTCTGTCAGCCTGTCGACGAAGATATCCCCCTGCTGGACACCGATCCCGGTCAGGTGCGGGCTCAGTCTTACGATCTGGTCTGCAACGGTTACGAAGCGGCGAGTGGCAGTGTTCGAATTCATGATCCTGCAGTCCAGCAGAAGATCTTCAATCTGCTGGGGATCAGCAATGAAGATGCTGAAGCTCGATTCGGCTTCCTGCTGGAGGCACTTCGCTATGGAGCACCTCCGCATGCTGGTGTCGCACTGGGGCTGGATCGCTGGGTCATGCTGTTCCTGGCGTCCGACAACATCCGCGACGTGATTGCATTCCCGAAGACCCAGAAGGCCAGCGACATGCTGACCGGTGCCCCGGCCCCTGTCGATCTGCGCCAACTGCGAGATCTGCACATCAAGGTTGATGTTCCTAAGTAGTGTTTTCGAAGTATTCGGGGACGTGCCTCAGGAATCGAATCGGAGAAGCAATGAAATCATTGTCAAAGATTCGTTCCTGTTGCACTGGTATTGTTACGTTGGCGTTTTGCGTCTTTCTCATTCCATCTACCATCGATGCCTCGGGACCCGCTGAGGAAAACGCAGAAATCAAATCCGTCAAACAACCTGATGCGGTCGTAGGCATGGAAACGCTGCGGCCTTGTACTGCTTGGTGATCTTGACATTCTGATCGACGAAGCGCCCACAGTAACAATCAGTGAGCAAAGTCGGAGTGTCGACACGATCGTTCCCTCGGATCGACCACACCTCAAACGTCAGTCTTTTGGCCGGACTCGCACTCGTTGCCGCAATTGCTCGCAGAGTTCGTTCAATTGAGGCAGGTTGTAACTGGACAGTTCTTCATGGCCGGGTTCTGCAACACCGAGGATTTCTTGAAAAGTCTCAATTCGGCCGATCAGCGCCCCGCGTTTCTCGCCTTCTTCCAGACCTTCCAACCGGCCTTCGGTGCGTCCCTCCATCAACCCCTGCAGCCTCCCTTCGCTGAGTGCTTCGATGCGAGCTTCGATGCGGGCACTCTCCATTCGCGACACTTCATCCAGTTGGTATTTCAACCGTGAAATGTAATTGTCCATTTGTTCGGGAGTGTTCTTGATCACTTCGAGTACTCCAGCCGCTTCCACGAATTCCGGCTCGGGAAATAGTTCCCGAATCTCTTCTAAGGTCAATGTTTCTGCATTCGAAAGGAAATAGGCCCACTGTTCTTCGCGAGTTGCCTCTGCCAGATTCTCGCGAGTCACGGTCAGCTTCGTCAATTCCAGAAGGTGAACCTGCAGATCATCTGTCAGGACATTTCCGTGTTCGTCTCGAAAGCGAAAATCGGTGTGAAGGCGCGGGCTCTCTTTCAGCAGCGTCTTGTCCAACACACAAATCACGATTGCCGGCCGCAGTTCGTGGTATCGATCTCCTTCTCGCATTTGTTCGACATAGAGACGTGCGTCGTAAAACGCGAGTCGCTGGCGTAAGCCTGCAGGAATCGACGTCTGCATTTCGATGTTGAATTTTCGGCCACGGTCATCCTCCGCCAGGATGTCCAGCACAAGCCATTTGTCCCCGTCGAAGTTGGGGCCAACAATCGGGTTCTGGATTTCGATGCTCGCGATTCGTGTTTTGTCGCCGAGAATTGCGTTCAGGAAATGAATCGTCACGCGCTCATGCCCGTGACTTGATAGCATCAATTTGAATGCAAAATCAACGAGTGGGCTGATTCCCAGAGGCATAATCTGGTTCCTCGGTTGGCCGACCGATCAAATCGCACGGACAAATTGTGCCGCAGTACGTTTCTGGATTCAAATATCACGTGTTAATCCTGCTGAAAAAGAGCGGCTATTTTGTCAGTGAGAGCCAAGCGCGATCAGACCTGTGACAGAAGAACCTCTCATGGCAATTGATCAGCAGGTAACCCCGTTACAAATTCCCAGTTGGGTTCCGCGACTGCTGACGTTTGCGGCCGTCTACAATCTGGCCTCGGGTGGATTTGTCATCCTCTTTCCGACACTTCCGTTTCGTTTGGCAGGGATGGAGCCGCCGAATTACACAGCGCTGGTGCAGGGACTCGGATGCCGACACGGTGGGCAAAAAGTGTAAATCGCGGAGGAACTCAGAGTCCGTCGCATTAAACCGCAGCCATTCATTCGTCGTGGCTGGTTGCATTGTGTATCCTGTCACAGATGTCGAATCTCTGCTTTCCTCCTGAGGATCTTGCCATGTTCCGTCTGTCTGTTGCTGGTTTGCTGGTCTTGTCGGGTGCTGCACTCTTTGCGGCAGACTTTCCTGTTGATAAATCACTGACGGACGCCGATTTCGAAACGATTTTCGATGGCAAGTCACTCAAAGGCTGGCATGTGAGCACTCAGACAGGTCACAGCGGGACCAGCATGCACACGAGCGGTGGCAAGTGGGTTCTGGAAGAGGGAGCCATCGTTGGCAGCCAGGATATTCCCGGTAACGGTGGCATCATCCTGACCGACCGTCAGTTCGGCGACTTCGAAGTGATCGTCGAAATGAAAAACGATTACGGTCCCGACAGCGGTCTGTTCTTGCGCAGTAACGAACGAGGGCAGGCTTACCAGTACATGGTCGATTACCACAACAACGGGAACCTGGCTGGAATCTACGGTGAAGGGCTGTCAGGCGGAATTCACCTGCGGAATTTCGACTTCCTGGACGATGTCACGAAGATCCAGATCAAGCAGGCTCCGGTGGCATGTCCGATCAAGCCCGAAGACTGGGCCTCATTCTGGAAGCATGGCCAATGGAACGAACTTCGTGCCCGGATTCAAAGCAATCCCCCGAAGATCACCACCTGGATCAATCGCGTGAAGTTCATGGAATTCACCGACAGTGAAAAGCGACACCCTGATGCAGGCAGCATCGCACTGCAGGTTCACGGTGGGGGCGACTACACTCAACAATTCGTCCGCTATCGAAACGTCCGCGTTAAAGAATGGAAGTAAGAAGTTTTTGGAACACTAATCTTCGCTAATCTCCACTAATAAGAGTAAGAGAAGGAAGATAAATGTTCTGGAAAATAGTGATTTTTGGTTTTTCTTATTAGTGTAAATTAGCGAAGATTAGTGTTCCCGCTCTTCTGCGAACTCTTCCTCGTTAATCGTACGACACGAAAAAAGTCAAAAGCCA
>CAIWEX010000933.1 GCA_903911795.1 uncultured Schlesneria sp. | reverse complement strand
GTCCATCTGCAGAACGTTTCGCGGAAGCGTTGACCGTGGCAATGCCGTGCAACCCCAATCCTGTTGCTAACGAGCGCAACATGAACCCCCGACGGTTTGCCGCGTTAGTGATAGCGATAGTCTTCAGTTCGTTCATCTGCTACTCCAAATTCGCATTCGACGGTTTCTCAATTGAAGACGAGTCAACGCCGCTATCCCGTGAGTTCAAACCGATCATGTATATGAGTACCGAACCCGATACGATCTTGGCGTTGCATTGGCCGCTCCATCTGTCAGGAAGTCCCAAACCAGTCTCGTATCGTCGTCAGCCGGACGCATGCCCCCCTGAAGCAGTCCTTGTTCAACATTGACAAACGGAACGAAGGTCAACATTGGCTGATCGTCGATTTCTACGAATTGAATTCGCAACTCCCCGCCGGCGCATCGATTGCGAACCATCCAGGGATTCCTGCTACACCAGAGATTCCCTGTATCGTTCGCCACAAGGTCTACGGTCTCGGCGTCGTTCTCGAGATCTAAGAGATTCTTGTGGTTTTGCACTCGTACATTGGCAGCCTCTTCATTCGCAATCAGAGGGTGGTGAACGGGCGGAAATCGAAATTCTACACAACCCTCTGGGTTGAATTGCTCGACAGGGAATGCAGCACGCAGACCACCGATCATTGCCTCGGAATATGGGGTTACCATGTAGCCGGTGGAAAGGCTGCCGAGAATTGCTGATCGGCTTGTCCCGTACCACCACCAGTAAGCGGCAACGTAGGCTGCGATCAGCGAATCCAGCCAATCTTCATGCAACTTCCGTTGTTCCAGATCCAAAGAAACAACGTGCTGCACATTCTCGATCGACAGTTCTCGGTCTTTCAGAGACCGCAGCAGGTTGATGATGTGCTGCCAACCCTGACGATCTCGTTTGTGAATTTTGTAGGGAAGAATTCTGTCGAGTTCGAACAATCCGAGGAGCGCCGGATGTGGATAGCATTCAAAGTAGAAACGGCCGGGTTTCCGCTGTGCAACGGCAAGCGGGCATTGCTGGCAGCCATTTTGCAGCAATGCCTGTTGATACCTCCAAATCCCTGCCTGAGGGCCATAACATCGTGTATTTCCAGTGTTCGATGCATGAGCGCCGCACTTGTATGTCCCCATCAACGCTCTGGCGAGCTGCCGCTCAACCGGACGCATCCCTGTCTCGTTGGGAACAACCAATCCTTGGTCGATCGCGATGATGTGGTCAGAACGCTCGCCATAGCCGTTGATACACGCGATGGCCTCGTCCCAGTTGACATCCCTGATAGGCGACTCAATGTTCAGTACCAGAGATCCGTTCTGGACTCTCCCGTGGAGATTACAAAGGGCGCCTCGCTGAGTTCCGCCCCACGCTGAATCAAACCCAGTAAACCAAATGTCACGCACGCAAGGCTCCTTGAAACGGATGTGAGTTGAAAATCACCTGTGGTACCAAGACCAGGAAAGAACGGGAAAAGGAACGTCAATTCAAACGCGGCGACTGATAACCAGACCCTTTCAGTGCCTTGCCACAGGCGTCCACGCCATCCCGAACCTTGGTCATGTTTGATGTATGGACGGCGTCAAAGGCTTCTTCGAGCGGACACCCGACTGCCACCGCGTCACCAAGAAGTACATACAACCGGTCGCCCAGCGCGTCGGTGACGGCCCTGAAATCCTGATCGATGTGAGCTTCGACCCATTCCGCCAGTTCCTCGAGGTCCAATGCCAGACGGGCCAGCAGGTCATTCGCGGTGATGGAATACTGGCGACACTGGAGCACCATATTGCGTAGTTGAACCGCCTGTTCGAGGGCGAAGCGGCTCGTCGGAAGAAACTGGCCCACGGGGCTGATCGGTGCGCCGATGGCCTGATGGAAAACGCGGACTTTTTCGAGGGCGGATTGCATGTCTGCTCCTTTCGACCTGAACAGAGAAATCTTGCTGGAAATGAACGCGGC
>CAIWEX010000932.1 GCA_903911795.1 uncultured Schlesneria sp. | reverse complement strand
TGTCGAACTCCGTTGATCCCGGTGCAGGGCGATTCGCCAGTTTCGTGAGTGGTGCTTTCGTGCTCGCCATCTGCTGGGCAACTTCGACCGGTCAGTCCGCAGAGCCAGCCGAACCGAAAGTCGTTTCACGACAAACGCGAGAGTTCCGGGTGCTCGTTGATCGACGGGAACGGGGATCACAAACGATGGTGATTTCCCGGCGAAGCGACGGGTCGGAAACGATGCGGGCGGAAGTCGAAGTGACGCTGAATCTCGTCGTCTACCGCTATCGCTATGCCTCCAGTGGAACAGAAGTCTGGAAGGGTGGGCGACTCATCGAACTGGCCAGCGAGGCTGATTACAACGGTGACAAGTACGTTGTGCAGGCATCCGCATCGAAGCAGGCCCTGCACTATGAAGTGAATGGCGAAGCACAGAAGGCACCACCTGATATCTGGGCGGCATCCTACTGGCGTGAACCCCATGCGAATCGCGTGAATCAGAAGGTCAAACTGCTCGATGCCGACAAAGGTCGACAATTAACGGCGACCCTGGAACGCGTTGGCCAGGAAACGCTCACGATCGAAGAGACTCCGATCAAGGCAACGCGTTATCGACTGCGCGGTGATGTCGAAGTCGATGTCTGGTACGACGCCTCAGGGATCATTGTCCGACAGGAGTCGATGGAATCGGGTCACAGGACTGTGCTGGAAGTCGTGAAGGTCAAGCAAGATGCCTTGGAATGAGGTCAGCCCTCAACTCTCCTAGGCGAGCCTTCATCCGCCCCCGATGGCCGGCAAAAAATGAACTTCGGAATCGCGATTGATCGACGTCCGCAGGCCTGATGATGCGACGGACGAATCAACGGCGATCATCAGCCCGGGGCGCAATTGTCCATCCCGGCAGAGACGTTCTCGCGTGCCGGGGTGGATAGATTCC
The DNA here is from genome assembly GCA_903911795.1 of uncultured Schlesneria sp. Classification (GTDB taxonomy): domain Bacteria; phylum Planctomycetota; class Planctomycetia; order Planctomycetales; family Planctomycetaceae; genus Schlesneria. Next base: position 5,780 of record CAIWEX010000932.1, on the reverse strand, counting down.
AAGCCTTCGATCACCTCACGGACCGTCGTACCATTCACCTCGACCACCTCCTGGCCATCGGTGAGGTCTCGGATCTGCGCAGGTATGAAGACTCGTGCCATGACGAAATCACTTCGCGGCGTCGCGCTCCCAGATGGCGGACATGATTCGTGGAGGTGACATTGGCAGTTGCTTCATGCGAACACCGGCAGCCGCTGCAATCGCATTGGCAATCGCGGCCGGAGGCGGACAGATCGGCACTTCACCGACGCCTCGTACGCCATACGGATGCTGTGGATCGGGGACTTCCACAAGGATCGTGTCAATCATCGGGACGTCATAACACGTGGGGATACGATAATCGAGGTACGTTGCATTGCGCATCGAGCCCTTGTCGTCGTACCAGTACTCTTCATTGAGTGCCCAGCCGATCCCCTGGACCGCCCCGCCTTGCAATTGGCCTTCCACGTAGCTGGGGTGAATCGCAGTTCCGACATCCTGTGCGACTGTGTAGCGCAGGACTTGAACCTTACCAGTTTCGGGATCGACTTCCACGTCGACGCAATGCGTTCCAAACGCTCCTGCTTGCGTTGCCTTACCAGACGTTCCGTTGCCGATCACCGGGCCACCTGTTTCTGGCAGCTTGTGGGCGAGTTCTTCGAAGGTCATCCGCTTGCCATCGGGACCGGAGACTCCGCCGTCGACGTACGTGACGGTTGAGGGATCGACTTCCCACAGTTCCGCAGCACGGATGACGAGTTGGCGCTGGATATCTCTGGCAGCCTCGATCGCGGCGATCCCCGTCGCAAATGTGACTCGACTGCCGCCAGTGACGTCGGTGTATCCGACGCTATCGGTATCGACGACCGAAGGAGTCACCTGTTCGGCGGTGATTCCAAGGGTTTCAGCGAGTTGCATTGCGATTGATGTTCGCGAGCCCCCGATGTCGGTGGAGCCTTCAATCAACGTCACGGAACCATCGTAGCCGACAGTCGCAGTGACGGCAGACTTCAGGCCGATATTGAACCAGTAACCACTGGCAATTCCACGTCCCTGGTTCGGACCGGCCAGTTTGGATTGATAATGCTCACTCGCCTTGATCGCTTCGACCGTTTCCAGCATCCCGATACGGGAGTAGACAGGACCATCGACTCGGCGGACACCTTCCTTCGCACCGTTTTTCAGGCGGAAATCGGCGGGGTCGATCCCCAATTGCTGGCAGACTTCGTCAACTACGGTTTCAATCGCAAAGGCGGCATTGGTTGAGCCGGGAGCCCGATAAGCATTACTGCGTGGCTTGTTGACGCAGACGTCATACCCCTCCACACGAGCGTTCGGGAAATCGTAACAGGAGAAGACGCACATGCAGCCAGGACCAATGGGAGAACCAGGAAACGCTCCTGCTTCGTAGGCCAGGTATGCATCGCCTGCGGTGATCATTCCGTCGCGCGTGACCCCCAGTTTGATCTTGATATACGATGCTGGCGTGGGGCCAGTTGCTTCAAATACGGCGGAACGGTCCATGATGACTTTGACCGGACGACCTGTCTTCTTGGACAGTGCGGCAGCAACAGGAGGCAGGTAGACGGAAATCTTGCCACCGAATCCACCACCGATTTCCATCGGAACGACTTTCACGTCGGCGACCGGAATCCGCATCAGTTCTGCAGTCTGCTGACGGGCGGTGAATATTCCCTGGGTACTCATCCAGACCGTCACCTTACCATTGGCATTCCACATGGCGGTGGCGTTGTGAGGTTCAATGTAGCCCTGATGAACGGTGCCCGTACGGAATTCTCGCTCCAGCACGACATCAGCGGCTGCGAATCCGGCTTGCACGTCCCCTTTGGTGAAGATGATCTGGCGAGCGACGTTGGTCGGACGATCGGAAGCGGCAGGAGAACCACCCATGACATCGGTCCGAACGTCATCATTCAGTACCGGCGCATCGGGCAACATCGCCTTCAGAACATCCAAAACTGGTTCGAGAACTTCGTATTCCACATCGATCAGTTTGCACGCTTCTTCAGCGATGTGAACATTGTCTGCAGCGACAGCGGCGACAGCATGTCCCTTGTACAGAACCTTGTCATGTGCCAGCACATTGGCACTCAGATGCCGCATGTTGACGGCACCCTCACCGAGTTCCACCATGCGGTCACCCTGAGGAGGAATGTCGGCCGCTGTCACGACGGCCCGCACACCGGCAAGTGCTTCGGCTCGCGAAGTGTCGATTCGCACGATCCGGGCGTGTGCATGCGGGCTACGCAGGACGATCCCGTGGAGCAGGCCACTCAGTCGGATGTCGGCACCATACTTGGCCCGACCTGTGACCTTGTCGACTCCATCATGTCGAATCGGACGAGTTCCAATGACTTTGTACTTCGGCTTGCCATTCGTTGACATCTGGGCAGTTCCTGTCACCTGTTCGCAGTTTTCGCCTGGCAGACTTCCGCGTCTACCGTGCCGATTTCAAACCTCGACAGACGCACGCGTCGTCGAACGAAAGTTCACGAGTTCAGTCGTCCATGGCTGCGCGACGCTTATCGGCCGCACACATCACAGCTCGCACAATTTTGTCATATCCCGTACACCGACAAAGGTTTCCCGCCAGATAGAACCTGACTTGTTCTTCCGTTGGCGAAGGATTTTCGGCCAGCAACGCTTCTGTCTGCATGATGAATCCTGGAGTACAGATTCCACATTGCAAAGCGGCACCTTCGAGAAACGCCTGCTGGACCGGAGCAAGGTGGCTGCCACAGGCGACCCCTTCCACGGTGCGGACTTCAGCCCCTTCGGCTTCGACCGCCAGGACCAGACAACTGGTAACAGGCCGCCCGTCCATCAGAACGGTACAGGCACCACAGTTGCCGTTGGAGCAACCTTCCTTGGTACCAGTCATATCCAGCGTGTCTCGCAGGACTTCGAGAAGTGTCTGCCGAGGCTCACAGAGGAACTCAACGGGATCACCATTCAATTTGATCGAAACAACTCGCTTCTTCGCCATGATGCTGCTTTCTCTGCGCGATCCAGACTGAAAAATTCGTTGAAATTCGCAAGTGTCTTGTTGAGCAGACCCGACTAGTGGCCCGGCTGGTAGGTGAAAGTCTCACCACGAGCCCGGGCAACGGCTGCCTTGAGGACTCGCGCGAGCAGTACTCCCACCAGATGAACTCGGTATTCGGCGGTCCCACGCATATCGCTGATTGGAGTCGCGATCGCTTTGGCAGCCGCAACCGACTTGGCAATGGCAACTTCGTCGAATGCCTGGCCGATCAACGCCTGGGCAGCATCCGTTGCAAGCAGCGGCGTCGGGCCGACCGCACCCAAGGCGATCCGGGCATCGGTGATTCTTTGTCCAGATTCGTCGAGAGTGACAGATGCACCAACACCGACAACCGCGATGTCCATTTCATTACGCGGAATGAAACGCCGGTAGTGAGAACCACTACGAACAGCCCGGGCGGGGAACTTCAGCTCGACCAGCAGTTCACCAGGCTGTAAGACATTTTTGCCAGGACCAGTACAAAAGGCTTCAACAGGAACTTCTCGCGTCCCGTCTTTGCTGGCGATGACGCACTGGGCACCGAGAGCGATCAGACTGGGAATCGAATCGGCGGCGGGGCCTGAATTACACAGGTTGCCACCGACCGACGCACGGTTCTGAATTTGAATTCCGCCAATGATCCGGCAGCTATCGACGAGTGCCGTGTAATCGCGACTGATTTCTGTGCTGGCGATCACTTTCCAGCAGGGAACACTGGCTCCCAGTCGCAAGCCCGAAGGGCTGGCTTCGAGTCGATTCAACTCGGGAAGCTTCTTGATATCGACCAACAGATCAGGAGCAAGCCGGCCAGTGCGAACGTGATCGATCAAATCCGTTCCGCCTGCCAGCGGTCGAGCCACCGACGCACCAGCCATCAGGGCGAGTGCATCTGTCAGCGTCGACGGGACAGCGTAATCAAAATCGCGCATCGTTTTTCCTCAGTTGCTCATCAGTGTTCGCGAACAGGGGCAGAATCCATGTCTGATCAGGTCCAGTGCTGCTGGAGATATCATCGAAGGAATGATTCGCGTGTGCAACCGTGACGGACGAGGTTCGTCATGATTTCACGAAGAGTCGACTGCAGCGGAGATCGCCACTTTGGCATGCGGCTGTTACTCGGCCGCTTCAGCTTCTTCGCGGCGTTCAAACACCAGTGGGTGATCGGATTGAGGATCTGCGACGCGGAGCGAAATTTTGCCGTTCAAGACATCGGTCAACAGATCACCGCAGACTTCCGCTCGCCAACCCTGACTGAGTCGCGGGGGATCTCCGTCTCGCTCGCCATACGCGTGCCACCGAACCAGATGCCGTAGGTCGGCTGTTTTACCTATCAAGCCCATCGCCACATTCAATTCGGCGCATCGGTTTGCCAGGGCCAGCCCCAGCAGTTGCCCTACGACTTGTTCATCGTGTGACTTCTCTTCATCCAGCGACTTCGGCAAGACGGGCAATTGATTTTTCGGAACGGCAATTCCCTCGGAAACACAGGCCAGCATTGCTGCTGCGGCCTTCTTGTATTCCGGGCGATTCATGTCACGAACGGCCAGCAGATCGGCTTCACTGGTTGGTCGGCGCTTGGCAATTTCCAGCACAAGGTCGTCTCGCAAGATCTTCCGCATGGGCCGATTTTTTGCCGCGGCTTCCGATTCGCGCCAGCGATAGACTTCGCGAACGACAGCCAGTTCTCGCGCAGAGAGTCTGTGAATTCCCGGCAGCCTTTGCCAGCTTTCCGGAGCTCGTTCCGCCGAAACCTCGTCGATCATCCGCTGCATTTCAGCCTGAGCCCATGTCTGGCGTTTCAGCTTTGTCAGCGACTTTTTCTGGATGTCGTAGATTTCGAGCACATGCTTGACGTCATCAACGGCGTACTCGATCTGGTTCTCGGTGAGTGGCCGGCGCCGCCAATCTGTACGCGTTTCCCGACCATGAGCCGTGCGGCCGAGAACTCGCTTCACCAAAGCATCGTAGCCCAGCGGAAAGCTACGGGAACGCAAACCTTCGGCAACTTGCACGTCCCACAATTTCCGTGGAGGAGCATTGGCGAATGTCAGACAGAATCGAACCTCTTCACGTCCACCATGAATCAGGATCGTCGTCTTGTCGTCCGCCATCAGTTCCCACCAGGCGCTCAGGTCCTGGATTTCAAACGGATCGACGGCAACACATCGTTCCGCGGTGGCAAATTGAAGCAGGCAGAGTTCCGGTCGATACGTGTATTCCGAAACAAACTCGGTATCAAACGCCACCAGCTTCGCCTCGCGGATGTGCTGGCAAAGGTCATCGAAATCAGCCTGGGTCGTGATGAGCGACGGGGACATCGATAGCTGCTTCCACTCAAACGTCCGACGGCCGACAGCCACCGAAAGTTTCAAACCGGCAACAGATCCAGTTGGCAACGCATTTCGATTCCTGCTCGTTCGAATCTCGGGCCAAGCAGCCAGAGATACCAACGGGCGGGAATCATTCCGCGAGGGCATCCAAAGCGAGATGGCTTTGGATGTCCCGCAGAACGTCAATTCACTTAGTTACAGCGTACCGCCGTAACGGGCTTCACTTCCCAGCAGCTCTTCAATACGGAGCAACTGGTTGTACTTGCAGATTCGGTCCGTCCGGCTGGCCGAACCGGTCTTGATTTGACCGGTGTTCAGGGCGACAGCCAGGTCAGCGATCGTCGTGTCTTCAGTTTCACCGGAACGATGGCTCATGACAGCTGTGTACTTCGCTCGATAAGCGGTCTGAACGGCATCGACCGTTT
>CAIWEX010000931.1 GCA_903911795.1 uncultured Schlesneria sp. | reverse complement strand
GCGAGGCCGCGCGTATCTGCACGCAAACTGTGCCCACTGCCACCGCAAATGGGGCGGGGGCAATGCGGAATTTGAGTTGCAGGCCACTCTGCCACTCACGGAGACGCTGGCTTTGAACACTCGGCCTGGACAGGGAACCTTCAAACTGAACGAGCCACGTATTCTTGTTCCAGGCGAACCTGATCGGTCACTGGTGTTGAAGCGAATGGAACTGACGGGACTGGGCCGGATGCCTCACATCGCATCGAATGTTCACGATCAGGCGGCGATCACGATGTTACGAGAGTGGATCGCCAGCCTGTCTGACGAAAAGAAACTGAAGCAACCGGGGGCGACAAACCCGCGCTTGCCTGCGAAATGATGCCAGTCGCCGTGCGTCTGGCCGACGATGTCCAGGCGCACTGTGATCGAGGGTATTGGGGGATCGAGGGAATTGAGGATTGAGATGCCGGATGATTCCACGAAGTCGCTCACACCCGTTCAAGCGGTCGAGCGGTGTCAGATGATCTTCGCTCACGCGTGGATGGTGCGGACGTTTGTCAAACACAGCGAAACTGTGGAGGATTTTCCGGAATTGATGCAGATTGTACGGACCGTGTTTGATACCTCGCGGGCACTCGAACCGAAGATCAGCGATCCGGCCGATTACCTGACAACCTTGCGAAAGAAAATCGGGAAACTGCGGGCGGCTGCTGAGCAGTTTCGGACCGATGCACCCGTCGCGTCGGATCACACGAACTTCCGGCAGGCGGTGATTTCCATGGATGGCTGCATTGTCGAGCTTGAGGCCGTGCTGAAAATGTTTCCGCCGCCACCCCCGCCAGCCATGCCCGCGAACTTTCGACCGGGAGCGCCGTCGGTTAAGGTGGAGAGTCAGCCGCCTGAAATTCCCGCCGAGTAGCCTGCAAGGTCGTTAAATGTCTGAACCGCTTGTGTTCATGATGGGTAAGTTCGAAGCCCGCATTCCGGTCGATCGAATGTATTTTGAATCGCATTTCTGGGCGGTTCCGCATGGCGATGCCTTACGGGTCGGATTCACGGCCTACGCTGTCCGACTGCTGCAGGATGTCTATTTTCTGGACTGGCAGATTGACCCCGACACGCAAGTTCGCAAGAAGCAGACGATCGGCGAAATTGAAAGTTCGAAAGCTGTTTCGACAATGTATGCACCGGCCGACGGACGCGTGATCCAATTCAACGAAGCACTGCTCAACGACCCCTCGCTGATCAATGCTGACAATTACGACAAAGGGTGGCTTTACGAGTTTTCGACGACTCAGCCGTTGCTTTCGCCCGACGAGTACGTCAAGGTTCTAGAGGCAGGCTGGGAACAGACACAGCGGTTGCTAAAGAATCAGTTCAATGAATAATGCGTTCTGAAAACGTTTGCGAAGATCGTTTCAAAGCCGCCAGATCATGGCGATGATGCCGGAAATTGTAGTGGGGATTGCCGATGGCTGGACGTAAAATAACCGTCGTGATTTCGCAGGCACCGGGAAAGAATCCGGTGAAACGGCATCTGGAAGAAGAAATCGCCACCCGGTTGATGCTCAGCGGGACGGCCGAAGTCTCGGTGGTCCCTCATCTCTATGATTTGACAGCCGACCATACCGGAATGCTCTGGCTGAAATCGCTGCGTGGCAATCTGGTGGTGCTGGGCTGGCTCTACCCGCGCGCGATTCGCTGGGTCCTCGATCGCAATGGCGTCAAAGGTAAAGAAGGCGAATCACGACTGAACCGGATCGAAGACGCGGATGCGGACGATCAGGAACATCCACAGGAAGAGGTGGCGGCGTCACGAGGGATCGGTGCGATCGATGTCCCCAATCGCCTGATCTATGCCATTGATCTGAGAAACGATGGTGACCCCGAGGTCTACATCAAGGAAATTGAGCGACTGGCAGACTTGGTTTCGGTCCCGCTGGTCCAGCTTGGTTTTGGTGGCGGATTGCAATTACCGGTCCTACCCGGCAACGGCCCTGCCACCAACGGGACCGCAACTGCTCACGGAGCGAACGGTAACGGAACACCTGATCACTCGCACAATGGTGATACCGGCAGTGTCATCAGCGGAATCTTTTCGAACGGAAATTCGAATGGCACCAACGGTCACGCTGAATCTCCGTCACTGCCGATGACTTCACCCGCCGTGATCGGTGGTGGAGATGTCCGCCGACGCTGGTATCCGGTGATCGACTACAGTCGTTGCACGAACTGCATGGAATGCATTGATTTCTGCCTGTTCGGAGTCTATGGCGTCGATCATTCTGACCGCATCCTGGTGGAGGAGCAGGACAACTGCAAGAAGGGCTGCCCGGCCTGCAGCCGTGTCTGCCCGGTGAACGCCATCATCTTCCCCGAGCATAAGACTCCGGGAATCGCCGGGGCGGAAGGCGGCCCGGTCGAAGACTTCAAGATTGACCTGTCAAAGTTGTTCGGGGCTCCATCAGCTCTGGAAATGGCGGTACTGGAACGAGATCAGGAACTGGTCGCAGACGGTCGGGATGCTGTCGGCGCTGCCGTTGGACTCCCCAAACGCCAGACCTGCCAGAATGAAAAGACGCGCGATGACCTGGATGACCTGATGGATGGCCTCGACTCTCTCGACCTCTAGAGTGGCTCTGTACGAATGCCGAATATCGATCGACTACGGCAGGGTTACGAAACCGCCGCGAAAGCCCTCTTGAGCGAAGCGTCACCTGCAGGACACTGGGAAGGTGAGCTATCCTCATCCCCGTTATCGACGGCGACCGCGATTGCCGCTTTGCAGCTTATCTGCCGAGCCAAGCCCGAGCGAGTTGTCGACTTGCAACCACTGATTGCGGGTGGCTTGCGATGGCTTGCAGAGCATCAGAACGCTGATGGAGGATGGGGAGACACGGTCCTCAGCAAAAGTAACATCTCAACCAGCATGCTGGCGTATGCCAGTTTTCACATGTCAGGCGGGGAAACGTCTCATCTGACGACGGTGAAGCGAGCCGCAGACCATGTCTTCCAGCAAGGGGGATTCGACGCGATACGCAAACGCTACGGAAAAGACCACACGTTTTCCGTGCCGATCCTGACGCAATGCGCATTGGCTGGCCTGATTCCATGGAAACAGATTTCGCCACTCCCGTTTGAACTCGGCTGGCTTCCTCATTCGTTCTTTCGCTGGATTCGTCTTCCGGTGGTGAGCTATGCCTTGCCTGCTCTGATCGCAATCGGGCAGGCTCGTCACTTCCACGCCCCATCGCGCAATCCTCTGTTGCGATGGCTGCGAAAGGCTGCGGTGAAACCGACATTGAAGCGTCTCACCTCGATTCAGCCTGAAAGCGGCGGATTTCTGGAAGCGACGCCGCTGACCAGCTTCGTCACGATGAGTC
>CAIWEX010000930.1 GCA_903911795.1 uncultured Schlesneria sp. | reverse complement strand
GGCAAAGCCCTGTTCAACATGAATGCCGAGGAAGCAGTCAGCCGTCTGACCGCACAATTCGAAGCCGTCGAATCCGGTGATCACAGCCAATAAACCGATCGCCCAGCCACAAGACCGGAATGTGTCGGCCGAATCCGTCCGCGCGGGGTGGCCAAGCTTGCCTCAAGCTGGGTGCGCAGCACAAGAAACCTCAAGCCGAGGGCGATGCAAAACTCGGGTTGAACCACACCCGACGTCGGCGGGGCCGCTCACATGTACGACGGACTTCCAGTCCGTCGAAATCCGCAACGGACAAGATGTCCGTCGTACAACAAATTGTTTAAAACCAAAGAAGCCGATCCGTACCGCCCAGACCAACGAAAAGAGCCCCGGAGAATCCGGGGCTCTTTTTTGTATTCGATCCAGGTAACGAAAATTACCAGGCGAAGTGAGCGAACGCCTTGTTGGCGTCGGCCATACGATGGACGTTTTCACGCTTGGTGATTGCGGCACCTTCACGGCGGAACGCAGCCATCAATTCATCGGCCAGGCGGCGATCCATTGGACGCCCCTTCTTGTCGCGGCAGGCTTCGAGCAACCAGCGGATCGCCAGCGTCTGCTGACGCTTGGAATTCACTGGGGTCGGAACCTGGTAGTTTGCACCACCGACTCGCTTCGAACGGACTTCGATAGATGGGCGGCAGTTTTCAACAGCAGTCGTAAAGACTTCGATTGCCGGACGTTCGGGAAATTTTTCCGCGATCATCTCCATGGCCGAATAGAACGTCGACTGAGCGATGCTCTTCTTGCCGTCCTTCATCAGACAATTGATGAACTTGGACGCCAACTTCGACCCAAATCGGGCGTCGGGCATCAACTGCGAACGGCTGGCTGTAAAGCGGTCAGCCATGAAAACCCCTCCAAAAAACGATTGACTTTGTATTCTTCAGGCAACGGCATCAGCCGTAACAGGCCAGGCATACATGGACTCAAAACAGTCCGTAGCACCTACAGGACACAAACCAGCAGAATTACTTCGCTCGCTTGGTACCGTAACGGCTTCGGGCCTGCATTCTCTTGGCGACACCAAGAGTATCCAGCACACCGCGAATGATCTTGTAGCGAACCCCGGGAAGGTCGCGAACACGACCACCGCGCACGAGCACAATTGAGTGTTCCTGCAGGTTGTGGCCTTCACCCGGAATGTACGCCGTGATTTCTTTTCCGTTCGACAGCCGAACACGCGCCACTTTTCGCAGTGCCGAGTTTGGCTTCTTCGGTGTTACTGTCTTAACGAGCAAACAAACACCACGCTTCTGCGGACACCCCTCCAGAACTGGAGTCTTTGTCCGTACAGGCTGATGCTTGCGAGGCTTACGAATCAACTGATTAATTGTCGGCATCGTCAGAATACCCGATCATCAATGTCACACAACTACGACGGCCCCGTGCTTGGGAGACACAATCGCCCCGCAAAACTCCAGGGTCGCTGAGTTTATTCCCTACGCCTGCCAATATCAAGCGTGACGGCTCCAAACGCAGAATCACTCCTCGAATCGGAATTTGGAAAGTCTTTTAGGCAGACAACGTCATCACCGCACAAATCTAAGTGAAAAGTCGTAACATATGTTTGGGTAAGGGTTAGAGGTGGGTCACCGCGGATCTCGCCATAACCGTTCACCAGTATCGGGCGTCTCCGAGAATCTTTGGGGAGGCCGAAAAAATGCAGGCCAATATCCAAACTCGCACCCAATGGCCAATTAATGGCCAGTTTCGCCCTGCATAGATCTCTCAATCTGCTGCCGCATCAACTCGCTGACCTCTTTCGGGTGTGTGATGGCAATCAGATGGCCGGCCCCGGCCACTGTGTGTTCCGGGTTCGTCAAACCAATCGGGAAGATGCGATCTCGACTCCCGTGAATCTGGCAGACGGGGACCTGCGTAGCGGCAGGAGAGGGCTTCCAGCGCAGGATCGCGCCAGCCCCCCAACTGAGAAACTTCGGGTCTGTGTCCGACAATTGCATCAGTACTCCGCGCGTCGCAGGGCGCAGCCAACCGCCCGTTACGCCAACGATTAGAGGAGCGAGTCGCGGCAGAATGCCAACCAGAGGCGTGATCGGAAGCAGGACCTGAATCCGCCATGGTCTCGATTTATCGGAACAGGTGCTCCCGATGACAAAACATGCGCGAACCCCTGGCAGCACTGCTGCAATCTCCTGAGCCACCACTCCACCGAAGGAAGCCCCTCCAATAAAACAGGGTTGCCCTGGGTCGATTACTCGAGCGAACCGGCGTGCATAATCAACGAGTGATTCACGATGATGCGGTTCGATCCATCGAGGCGTCACAATCGGAGGCAATCCTGCAGCCAGCGACGAAAACATGCGGGCATCTGCACCCAGCCCCGGCAAAAGTATCAGCGGCAGTTCATTCATCGCAGTTTGCATGTTTCTGATTGGTCACGCCCACATTTTGCCGATTCGCTTACGAATGTCCGATGTGGTGACTCCGGTCGCAGGCCCATCCGCCGATTCCCCCGCTTTGGCACGCGCCGGTGTGATGCACTCAAAGTACTTCAGAAGTTCATCCGGGATGAAGCGGGTTCTCTGCGAATACGAATGGTGGTCGCTTTTGTAATGCGCATGGAAGTAGTACCGATGCGGATGCATGACGTACAGATGGGATTTGGCTCGAGTCAACGCCACGTAAAACAATCGACGTTCTTCCTCGATCTCTTCGTCGGATCCTGTGGCCATGTCGGACGGGATATTCCCATCCGCTGCATGCAAAACGAAGACCGATTCCCACTCCAGCCCCTTGGCAGAATGGATCGTACTGAGTGTCAGATAGTCTTCATCCAGCAATGGTTCTCCCGCAAAGTCTTGCGTGGAACTGGGGGGATCCAGCGTCATGTCGTTCAGGAACTGTGACCGTACCTCAAACCGTGCCGCCATTTGTTCCAGTTGCTCCAGATCTCGCATCCGCACAAACGCATCGTCGTATTTCTGTTCCAGCAGCGGAGCATAAAACGTGCGAATGTGATGAATCTCGACCTGCAGCGTTACCGATTTTCCGTGTTTACCCGACAGAACTTTCATCAGGGCCAGAAAGACTGGCCAGTGCGTCGCCGTCGCGGCGGGTGGTTTGAAATCTTCCCACGCCCGCAGGTCACCCTGATGGACACTCAAGGCTTCCACCAGTTGAGACGCTTTTTTGGGC
>CAIWEX010000929.1 GCA_903911795.1 uncultured Schlesneria sp. | reverse complement strand
TCTCCGGATTTGCTTTTGAATAGCAGGCAGCGATTGGAACAAAGGGGCAAACGGAAGTTACGATTGCTGGCGAGGTTCCGACCTGTCCCTCTTCGTTTCCTTCGTTCCCTTCTGTTCCATGTCTTCCCTTTTGTTTTCGAAAGGCGTTGCGCATGCATCCGAATTTTGAAAAAGCGGATCGGTTAAGTCGCGAGGTGATCGGAGCGGCGATTGAAGTGCATCGCGTCATGGGACCTGGATTGCTGGAGTGCATTTACGAAAAGTGTCTGTTGCATGAATTGGAACTGCGTGGACTTCGGGCGTTGAGGCAGCAGCAGGTAAAGATCGATTACAAGGGTTTTGTGTTTCAAGAAGAATTGAAATTCGATCTGCTCGTGGAGGGCGTCCTGCTGTTGGAGCTGAAGGCCGTTCAGGAAGTGCTTCCGATTCACAAGGCACAATTGCTGAGCTATATGAAACTGCTCGATGTGCCACTTGGACTGGTCATGAACTTCCATGAACTGAAAGTTGTCGACGGCACCTTCAGAATGATGCTGCCAGGTGCAAATCAGGATTGAACGAACGGTGCAAGTGCGACTTCATCCTGCACCAGAAGACACAACACCATCAACACCGCGCCCCATCGAACAGCTCTACCGGCAACTAGCCGAGATGTTCGGCGAATAATGACACATCGGTCCAACTCCTCCTCTCTTCCCTCCGTTTCCTTTGTTGCCTTCTGTCCCCTATCTTCCCCCGTTGCCTGAGTAGCGAAGGGTGCATGAAATCTTCGGAACTCATCGGGAACAGGACCAGCGGATCGGCGTTGGTACAAAACGGCAAATGGGCGAAGTGTCGCAGGATGGTCGTTTTGCCGGCCCCAGGCAGACCGATGATCAGCCCATTGGTGTACGTCCCCCAGATGAACGCACCGAACCCTGCAGATCATCAGAGTTCAGCGTCGGGGTCGGGTCAACGATATTTGGATTTTGACCAGACGAAGTCTTCATTTCATGACCACGGGACATCCTGGCCAAAATCGAAATATCGTTGACCCGACCCCCGATTGTGCCCATTACGGAGTAAAGATATCCGTGATGATGGCATCATCCGTGATTCCACCGGCGGCTGCGTTTTGCTGCTGTTTTCCCGATTTGGGCAAGCCGTACATGGCCTCAATCGTCCGCAGCAGATTGACATGGGTGACTCCCTTCCCTTCGGCATAGTCACCCGGCTTGATTCTGGCTCCGGCAAAGATGGTGGCGATACGGTTCTGCTTGTTCTTGCCAAGCTGACCGGTCGGTGCTGCGAACGGGTCAGTCAGCCCCTGGAACGACGAGTTGGCTCCAGTCTCAGGATCTTTCCATTTGTCGTCGTTCTCGTCCCATGTCAGGATCAATAGGCTGTTGTGAGTCTTCGCCCATTGATAGTAAGGGTCCAGATGCTGCTTCAACCAGGCATCGCCATGCGGGATGCTCGCTGTGGGGTCACCGTCGTGCATGTCGTTCTTCAATCCAGGGACGATAATCGACACGGTCGGCAGAGTACTAAACTTCGCCGGGTCCGTTGGGAATTCCTTCAACGTCAGATTCGATGACGTGGCCGGGTCGTCATTGGGAACATTGCGAAAGCTGACCCAGGGATTGTGCTTGCGAGCGTAGTTCTTGTTTCCACTGGCATCCGGGCCGAATTCATCTCGCGAACCAATCCTGGGGAGATCTTCCGAGTAACCCTTGAACGACAGCCCCTTGTGAATGAGCGCCGCTCCGAGGTTTGGTGTAGTAAACGGCCCCTGGTGATTCACATATGTGGGGACGACATCCTTGAAACCGACGTTCTGGTTACTGCCCGAAAATAGCCAGAAGTAATTTCCCTGGCTGTTATGTTCTTCGCCAAACATCCGAGTCAGATTTGCACCTTCTTTTCGCAACGTCCCGTTGATGTACGCTGCCGCCTGATTGCCGATAATCTGGTCGTAGTCTTTATTCTCTTCGATCACAATCACGATATGGTCGTACTTGGGAAGCCCTGCTGGCCAGGTGATTGCTGCAGGTGCATCGGTTGGAGGTGCACCGAGGCCGATAGGAGGTGATGCGAATCCGAGGGCTGTCATTACGACAACCCACCAACAAGCCGACATCTTCATGGCGTTGCTTCTTTCTTACAGTTCAGGAAATAGGAATGAACACACAACCAGGGCAATGCAGGACGCGAGAAAGTCACCCGCAGCGAAAGCATGCCATCCAGCCGCATTGATATCAATCCATCGGGTGATTGTGAGTCAGTGCTGAGTGCAAACCAGACGTTGTTTGCACAGAACGAATCAGCCGGAACGCGCTAGTGTACGGTTCCGAATGACGACGAGTTATGGGCATGCCCGGAAACCGGACGCTAGCGCGTTACGGCTGATGGTCAAACATTGATCATGGTCCACACGCCCCAGCGCTTACGTGTGTGATCGTTACGGCATAGGCCTCGGCACCAGGAGGAACGCATTACGACCTCACCGCGCCCGCGTTCACCGTGTTTGATGTGCCACTGTATGGCTGCTTTGATACGGGAAGTACTCGGTGCCTCGGCTGGCACTGAGTAAACGTTGGCGTTCGGCTGTTTTTGGTGGGATGAGATAACCACGAAGGACGCGAAGAGCACGAAGATGGAAATCGACGAGCTTTCCAATTAGCGGGGCTAAAAGGCCACGAAATCTACGAAATCGCAGCTTCGTCGTCACCAGCGTCTTCAGCAGCATCATCATCCGGTGCCGTTAACGACACCCCTTCCTTGCGGAGCAGATGCATATCCATGCTGCCGAGGGACAGTACGCGGAATGGCACCCAAGCTTCCGGAAGGTCGAATGTACTTTCCGTCGGGGTTCGCAGAACCATCAGGGCGTTCGGCGTCGTCAATTCGTCCTTGGTCAACCGCTGAAGAGCCCGGTACAAGACGGACCCTCTCTTAAGCGATTTGATCATTTCGTAGGGGGGATCAAAAAACAGGATGTCGTAAGGGTACCAGCCCTGATCACCCTGTGCCTTGAACGAGCAGCGCAGGCAGTCGACTCGCCAGCAGAGCGTCCGTTCGGTGACACCCAGATGCGTCGCATTCTGCACGAGTAATTCGTGGGCTCGATGGTCCTGCTCGCAGAAGACAACGCTTTTGGCACCTCGGCTGAGTGATTCGAATCCGAGTGATCCGGTTCCCGAGAAAACATCCAGGACCCGTTTTCCGGGGATAAAATCACGAATGTGATCGAAAAGCATCACTTTCGCCCGATCTGTAATCGGTCGAGTTGTTTTGCCAGGATTGGTCAGCAGCTTTCGCCGACGCAGTTCACCCGCTACGATTCGCATCCCGCCGCCTATCCCGTAGAAATTGCCTGATTCACCGCGCCGGGGCCACCTGGGACTCACGTCCCCTGCCAAGGTCGCCAATAGAACCAGTCACAGCGTAGACCTAACCTGCGGAGACCGTCAAGGACGACGGGATCTGCTTCCAGAGAATCCCATGAATGATCCCGTGCCAGAAACTGAAAAGTCGTCCATTCCCGCTCCTGTTCCGCCTCTCCGTGACCTTCCGTACCTGACGGCTGATCTGCCAGGAATCGGCGGCCGGTGGAAGGATTCTGTCGAGGATTTTGTGGTCGAAGAGATTCCCGCCTACGAACCAGCAGGAACTGGCGAACATCTGTTTCTGTGGATCGAAAAACGCGATGTCGCCGCAAATGACCTCGTCCGCCACGTCAGCCGGGCACTCGGTTGCCCTTCGCGCGACATTGGCGTTGCCGGGATGAAAGACCGGCGAGCAATTACCCGCCAGTATATTTCGGTTCCAGCCAAACTGAGTGAACGAGTTCCGTCGATCGACACCGACTTGATCAAAGTTCTTCGTTCCGAACGACATGGGAATAAACTGAAAACCGGTCATCTGAAGGGAAATCGTTTCTCGATCGTGATCCGCGATGTGGAAGAATCTGCGGCCGAAAAAGCGGAATC
>CAIWEX010000928.1 GCA_903911795.1 uncultured Schlesneria sp. | reverse complement strand
TTGACCAACGAATGTTCCTTTTGAGTTGTGAGCGAATCGAGCGGGATTGAAATTGCCGAGAGCACTTATGGGACCGGCGGTTTGGGAAGTGGTTTCGACCGCGGCGTTGGGAGTTTTGGAGGTGCCGGTGGCTTCGGTGGTGCAACTTCGGGAACGTCATCGTCAGTTTCGAGGAACTTGGCGGATTCAAAGAAGCGATTGCCGATCATTTCTCGCTGACGCTTGTTCGTTTCCTGAGTGATGTACTGGAACCGATAAACTCGCTTTCCTACGACGACGGCACGTTCGACGAAGAAGACACCATCCTTGGCCTTGATGAACATCAATCGTCCCGGGTGCTTACCAGCCTTGGCATCATCGGCGTCAAGCAATTCTCCCTCAAGAGCTTCGACCAGTTCTTTTTGAAGCGAGGCAAAATAGATTTCTGCCTTCGGTTCAAAGTTCTCGCCGACGTCCTCAATCATCACGATAGTGATGACAGAATTATCCGCCGCTTCGGCTCGATAAGTGACCGTCTGCTTTTCTTCATTGACCGTCCGCTTCGGCTTGATGGGCATTTCGAAAGTTGTCCCTTCCGCATTCGCGGCAACCTTGACCCACTTGTCGGCTTCCTTTCCAGGATCCGCAGGCGGGACCTGATCTGGATCAGGTGGCTTGATCGCCAGACCAACAATTTGTGCAGACAGTCCGATAAACTGGAACGTCGTCGTGACCAGGTAGCTCGCTTTGGAACCACGAACCAGGTGAGTGAGCTGGCAGTTTTCGCCTTTTTTGTTGCTGTCGAATTCGACTCGCAAGGCTTCCGGTTCGATCGCCTTGAAACTCCCGCAGTTGACACGAAGCGTTTCAAACACAACTTGCGCCCGTTCGCGACCGATCTGTTTTTGAACGTCAGGGTGATACTTCGCGAAAGCCTTGTCATCCTGCTTCGTGAGGATCAGGCGGACAAATTCTTCGCAACGCGGTGTGTAGAAGTCGGCGATGGCTCGCGAAAGTTTCTGATCTTCCGCCAACGCAGTGTACAACTGATCCCCGATGTCTTCGAGGGCCGGTGAATCGACGCGGAATCCAACAATTCGTCCTTGCGCGATAATCAGCGATGCTGTCGCGCTACCTTCCTTGAATTTCAGTTCGCCTTCGTAAACGGTATGCGGCTTCCCTTCGATGTTCTGCTGCCGGGATTTCAACGCATCCTTCGCAGCGGGATCGAGTGCTCCGAGCTTACTGGCCAGTCGTTGCATGATGAACGTCAGCACCGGACGATCCATCTCGCTGGCAAATTCTGGCAGGCAGGCATTGAGGAACGGTGCAGGGTCGGTCGTCCGGATCATTGCCAGAAACACACCGACTGGATCTGCGACAGCCGCGGCATCTGCACCCACGAATCCGGCAAGAAACTCTGCCTCGGTGATCCGCTTGTCACCATTGGCATCGAGTTTTTCGAAACCCGCCATTTCCTTGCCTGAAAGACGACCGTCTTCGTTGATATCGAGTTGCTGAAACTTCAGCCGTGCCTGACGAGCGGCTTCTTCCTTATCGGGAACTCCCATCGCACGTCGGTCTGCTGCCCGTCCCAGATCAAACTCTTTGCGTGAGACTTCGCCATCGCCGTCGGCATCGTACTTTTCGAAGCCTTTCAGCTCTTTCCCGGACAAGACTTCATCTTCGTTCAAATCCAGTTCCCCAAACAACTGACCATCATCAATGGCCAGCACCCGTTTGCGGAGGGCGGTCATACCTGCGAGGTATTCCGCCTTGGAGACTTCTCCATCTTTGTCGGCATCAAACGCCAGGGAATTGGTCGCTTCGCTTCCCGATAGCACGCCGTCTTCGTTGGTATCCAGCTTCGTAAACGTTTCATCGTCTTCGCCAGCCAGAGCGGTGCCAGAGCCAGCGTGAATGGCGACAACCAGCGTCAGACTGAGCAGAAAAAAGAGTGATCCGAAATGTCGCAGACGGTTCAACATTGGAGGAATTCCTGGATTTCGGGAACGTGGGATGCCGCGCTGAGTTTTCCACTCGGAGGCCAGTGTTAACGATAAAGAGGCGGAATTCCAGTCTCGTTCCCCAAATGTCCAGCGAGATTTTCTCGTTCAGGCAGGGAAACGGGTGGCACACAACGCACAAAACTTGTGTAGCTGAACTCGTGAGAGTTCAGAGATGCGTTGAAAAGACTGAATTCTCACGAATTCAGCTACGGATATCGTTAAACGCGTAAGAAGCGCGAGTCAGGCGTCACGGTCTTCCAGTCTGCGACAACGCAATGTTGGAATACCAAACTAATTTCCCACTCTCACGGCCCTGTCGCAGGCTCCAAGACCGTGGCACCCCATTTTAGATCGTATTGCTTTGCCCACTGCAACCTGCAACATCAGTCATTGAGCAAGCCACTGTCGACCAGCCACTCTTTAAAACGGTCAGGCCAGCGAGACGCAGCACTCGGTTTCGCGTTGTGACGATAGCCGAAGCCGTGCCCTGCGTTGGCGAACAAATGAAGCTCTGCAGGGACTTTCGCAGCTTTGTATTTCAGGTACAGCGTGGCCAT
>CAIWEX010000927.1 GCA_903911795.1 uncultured Schlesneria sp. | reverse complement strand
GATCTCCGACCAGACTAAGGTTTCGGGCAACCTGTTGAATTGCTGAAACCAGATGTCATCAAGAGCAGGTTGCTTTTTAGGTTGCTCAACTGTCGTAGATTTTTCGTCTTCTACGTTCTTTTTGAATTCGGGACCTACCACGACTTCCGGCGTGACAGCAATCTCGATCTTCTTTGCTTTGTTCTGGCTTCCCAACGCGGCGACGACAACGATCAGGCAGGCAAGTGCCACGATCATCTTCGCAGAATATTTTGTCTGTGTGATAACTGACGAATGTGAAGAAGGTTCAGGAGCAGATCCATGCAACTGGGTGAGTTGCTCCTGTGAATTGGGCGCCAGAGGTGTCGGCGCTTCACTCCGTCGGATCTCTGAGTCGCGTAGAGTCGAACTGCGACCTCCAGCGACCACCTTTCGCGGAGGCCTGGGGGGCGATTGGATCAGCGTCGGAAAATCGATCGTTCCGCAAAAAGGAACAAGTGCATCCGCCAATTCCTTGGGTTCGGAATATCTATCGCCACGGCCTTTACGCAAGATGCGTTCGATGACAGCAGCCAGCTTATCGGGAACATCCGGCCGGAAAGTTCGGATATCGGGAATCGGGGCTGAGGCGTGCGCCCACATCTTTTTCATCGGTGTCGAATTCTCAGGCAAGGCATACGGTGCACGTCCCACGAGTAAGCGAAAGAGCGTGCACCCCAGGCTGTACAAATCCGCGCGAATATCAACGGCACGAGATCCCTCTGCCTGTTCCGGAGCCATGTAATCCACGGTTCCCAAAACAGTATGCTCGCCCGTCAGCCGATCATCCGTCTCCTTCTTTGAACTGAACGGACCTTGAGTAGATTCCGTGCGGTTAAACATCGCCAGTCCCAAATCCGCAATCTTCACGCCGGACTTGCAAACCAATAGATTCGATGGCTTCAAATCTCGATGTACCTGGTCACTTTCAAAGACGTGCTGTAACCCTTGCGCAGCTTGACGAATCACTTCGCAGGCGTCCGAGATCTCCATCGGACCAATCCGCTGGGCGAGGGTCTCCAGGTTCAGTCCATCAATAAACTCCATCGCCAGGTAAAGAGTTCCATCAATCTCACCCGCATCGTACGCATGAACAATATTCGGATGGTCAAGCTGGCCGATCGATTCCATTTCCTGAAAAAATCGCTGCCGAACGGCTTCGTTTTCACAATTCCTATTCGAAAGGAGTTTGACGGCCACTCGACGATTTAAATGAGTATGCCTGGCCTCGAAAACCTCACCACCACCACCATGTCCGACCGACCGCAACAGCTCATATTGGCCAATTTTCCGAATCGGCGTCACGCCGTAAACGTTTGTGAGAGCATCTGATCCGTCGCCCGGATTGCCCGCACTCAGGTTTTCGTAAATGATGCCGCTATTTCCTGCGGCTTCTAGAATTTCGCCCAACCGACCGGACTGATTCCACAACGTCACCCGGCTGCGACAATGGCTGCACTTTGCGAGATGTCCAATCACCTCGGTCGAATTCGTATCGTGAGTCGCTTCTTCAAGAAGTGCCTTGAGTGCTTCGTCAGTCGGACAATCCACGGCAGCGTCTTTCCTTCAGGCCACAGCACCATCGAAGGTCGCACAATTTCATCAATGCTAACGTCAGGTAGAATGACTTGTCCACGCATCCAAATTCAATACTGAATGAATCTCATTTCTGCAAATCGGGGAAAATCGCCCATTCTCCGCCGATGAATCCGATGTGATCACGGGTGATCACCTTGCAGAATGACCAAGGATATTTCTCGACATCCCTTCCACGATCACGGGCATATAAATGATTCCCGTATAATGATCTGCCAGCAGACGAATGTGATGTTCGTCGGACAATTTGGCCGCTTCTGCCAGTTTCACGGCATGAATCGGAGGGACCACCTGATCCCGAGTGGCCGAATACATCCACGTCGTACCGGGATCCAGACGATGGGCCAGTCGCAGGGGCTCCACCTTGGTAAACAGATCTCGCAGTTTTTCCCCCGTATAACCGGCTTCTGCGAGCATTTCCCGAAGCTTTCCTGCTTCCCGCTGACCGTTCAATACCAGATTATAGAGATCTCCCCCTGCCACCATGATATGGACGGACTGAAACCCGCGATCAAGTCCCGCCGTTGTCGACGCGACAAATCCACCCAGGCTGGTTCCCTGCAAGGCGATGTTTGAGGCAATCACATGAGGAATCGCCGCGACTGCATCCCTGGCACGCCTGACATCCGCAATCCCCTGCCGCATCGTCGATTCCACATGCCTGCCATCTGGCCGAAAGCCCTGCGGGCGGCGTAGTCCGTAAAACGGCAGTTGAATCATGAAGGCATGCACCTTCTGGGCGTGAAAAGCCTTGGCAAAGAGACGCCCCACTTCCATTCCCGAACCAGACTCATGAACCACCACGACTGCCGGTGCATCGACAATTCGCCCTTCATCATCCTTGACCGCATACCATTCGAGCGCGACACGATCATTCTGTTCAACGCCATTCGGCTTCGGCGACGGAAAGCGAACATACCCCTGGATTTCGGTGTCATTCGCAGGTTCCAGCGTGACTTCGAAATTCGTCGGCTTCCAGGTGAGATACTCGAGACAGTCGCGTGCATCCGCCAATTCATCGGGCTGAGGTGCCAACGTATCGCGTGCCGCAAATTTCTGGACCTTGGAAACAGGCCCCTCGGCTGCTGGAGACGTACCACCGATCAGGAAAAGACATCCCGAAACAGCGAGGACCATGATCCAGTAAGAACATCGTACGGCCGCAGAAACTCGCAGGAAGTGCAACACTGCTCGACCTTTCAGACAGAATACGTTGGGTAGCTGATCCCTAATCTACCCCAGGACCTCGGCCAGTGAAACCAGCCTGCTCTTTTCTTCCAGTGATTTGGCAGCAGCATGGATGATCGCTGTCACTTCCAGAATCTCCTGGTGTGGAACAGGTTCGATCCCAGTCCGAATCATTTCTCGAAATGTGTGAGCCATTCGGGCAATCTGGTAATGATGCCCGAACCAATAGTCCCCTTCGATCGCTGGAGTGTACTCGTAGGTCTTCTGCGCGAAGTGAACGGACGTTGAACAATACGTTTTGGTGACATCGGGACGACCGTACCAGACCTCTGCTGGCATCCGGTCGGAATATGTCAGCATCGCGTGGCACGTGTTTTCGCGAGCATACATGCTGACCGCATCCACCCCCGGACCACACAGCGTCATGGCCATCCAGACGGGATGCTGACCATAGATAAACCAGGACGGGTGTGAGTATCCCCCACCCTGACTGGCGATCACATACTGCAACGGGCCGAATTCACCTGTCGACTTCATTCGGAGCGCTGTCTCGGTCCCCCATTGATGGCGGAACAGGCTCGACGACATGATCGGTGCTTTGTGGTCGCGTGCAAATTGCAGGATCTTGCGAGTATTGGCGACGGTCCCGCCGATGGGCTTATCACAGAACGTTGGCAGCCCCTTTTCCAGTCCGGGAGCAACGAGATCGAAGTGATCTTCACCCCTTCCCGAGGCGTCCCCCATCCAGACTGCATCGACCTCTTTCACCATTGATTCTAATGAGGATGCCACCTGGACTCCGGGAAATGCCTCGGCAAACATCGCTGCACTGGCGGGATCTGCATCGTAGACGTGACTGATCCGAGTCCCTGGAATCGGTGTCAATTGAAAGCTGGTCTGGGGATTCCGGAAGTACTGCTGAAAGATCCGGCTGGAGCCCGGATCAAGGTATTTCTTCACGACATCCAGATTGACTGTCGGATGAAACGGCTGAGCGAAGTGCCACGTATGGCCGTTTGTCTTTTGTGGCTTCCCGCCAATACTGGCCGAGACGACTCCGATCCGAATCGGCTTCTCCACAGGAGTCGCAGCAGGTTCTGCTTGCGCCATTCCCGCCAGTGCCAACCCGACAGCCCCTGACGTCATCAGTTCGCGACGCGGAAAACGGAACAAACCACTTGGATCGGTCGGGAACTCGGGCATGATCCTCTCCTATGGTCTGGCGTCGCACCTGCTGTTGAAGAATTGATGCGGAAGTTGGCATTCGCACCGCGAGCCGACACAGAAAAAGCCGTCGAGACCGAATACTACGAAGGTCATCGCTCGACCAAGACCGGCAATTGAATCTTGCGAATATCGTCCGTTCCCGTCGGATCGTCTCCGTTGGCAGAAACTGGCTCTGCGGACGGAACAGGACTGGGCGATTCTGGAATCGTTTCGCGACCGGGCCCTAAAACCGTCAGTTTTACGACGCGGGCGAAAGCCTTCAATGAACCAAATGTTTCAGCAACCGCCGTCGCTTCGTAGCCGCAATGGACCATGCAATCGGCACATTTGCTGTTGCCGCTCGCCCGACCATATTTCGACCAGTCGGTTGTATCGAGCAGTTCCTGAAAGGTTTCGCAGTAGCCTTCGTTCAACAGGTAACAGGGTTTCTGCCACCCGAACAGATTATAAGCGGGCATCCCCCAGGGGGTGCATTCCAGATCCCACTTCCCCTTCAAGAACTCCAGAAACAACGGCGACAAATTGAAGCGCCAGTGCTTCTTGGCGTTCCCCAGGATCCGCTGGAACAAGTTGATCGTCTGATTTCGGTGCAGGAACAGATCCTGGCTGGGGGCTTTTTCGTATTGATAACCGGGAGAGATCATCATCCCTTCCACCCCGTATCCCATCATCGTCTCGAACATCTCTCGCATCGAATCTGGATCGGCGTTGTTGTAGACGGTCGTATTGGTCGTCACGCGGAATCCACGTGCCACGGCCAGCTTGATCGCATCAACGGCAACGTCGTAAACACCTTCACGACAGACGGCAAAGTCGTGTTCTTCCCGAGGTCCATCCAGGTGAATTGAGAACGAGAGATACTTGGAAGGCTTGAACCGATCGATGTGCTTTTCCAGCAGAATCGCGTTCGTGCAGAGATAGACGTACTTCTTTCGTGCTACCAGTCCTGCCACAATTTCGTCGATCTGGGGATGCAGCAAAGGTTCGCCACCGGGGATCGACACAAGCGGCGCACCGCATTCGTCAACCGCCTTGAAGCATTGTTCGGGAGTCAGATTGCGACGCAGGACATCCGCCGGGTATTGGATTTTCCCGCAGCCGGCACACGCCAGATTGCAACGAAACAGCGGCTCCAGCATCAGCACCAGAGGATATCGTTTGACTCCGCGAAGCCGTTTGCCAAGTACATAACTGGCGACTGTCCACATCTGGGAAATGGGCACACCCATCAATCGTCTCCCCTGAATTCTGTCATCCTGACCAGCCCCAGCTTCCCCGCATTGCGGAGAAAATCGTCTGGCGAGAAAATCGCCAAACCCACGAGCTGCAATAAGAAGCGATGCGATCACGCATTCCAGACCGTCGCTTCGTCCGAATATAATGGTGTACCAGTTTTCAGGCGGCCTGTCAGCATTGATGTGGTAACTTCTTGCGGGGAAACCCTTTTCTTGCCGCATAGCATACAATAATGTGCGGGATTCCGACGGAAAGAACTTAGACTTCAGTAATGGTCAGCAGCGTCAGATGCCAATCCATGTCACAGAACTTGCCGTGCACCACGTGCACATTCCCTTTCGCAAACGTGTGAAGCATGCTTCGCACGCTCGTGTCGATACGGAATCGCTCGTTGTCCGTTGCCAATTGTCGGATGGAACTGTTGGCTGGGGCGAAGGCCTGCCACGCGAATATGTCACGGGCGAAACCATCGATACCGCCTGGAGTATGCTGCACGCGACCGATCTTCCGCAGCAACTCGCTCGAAGCTGGACCGGTATCGCCGAGACGATTCGAACGCTCGATCAGTTTCAATTGACACGCCCCAATCCCGACGACCGCGACTGCTTCGGAAACTCCGTCCGGTGTGCGATTGAGATCAGTATTCTGGATGCGGTCTGCAGGGTTGAGCAGCGGCCTTTGTCGTCGGTCACAGAATTACTGCCTGAAACCATGGCGATCCGGTCTCGATCCGAATCCGCTCGCTATAGCGCCGTCTTCACCGCAATGAGCACATTCGCGCAGATCAGTCGCGCGCTGAAAATACGATACTATGGCTTTCGTGGAGCCAAAGTGAAGACGGGTGTCGAAGGTGTTGACGACCGGGCGATGCTGAAGCGATTGCGATTCCTGCTGGGACGCAAATTCGACCTGCGGATCGATGCCAACGAAGCGTGGACCTGCGAGAACCTGGAAGCAAACCTCGCCCCGTTGCTGCCGTTTGGAATCACATCGGTGGAACAACCTGTCCCGCACGAGCAAGTCGATGGCCTGTCCAGACTGCGGGGTCGAATTGGTGTCCCGCTGATGCTGGATGAATCATTGTGCAGCCTGATCGATGCACGTCGCGCCATCGAACGTGGGACCTGTGATCTATTCAACATCCGCCTTTCCAAATGCGGCGGGTTCTTGAATTCACTCAGAATCGCGGCATTGGCTCACCAGGCAGGGCTGGGCTATCAACTCGGCTGCCAGGTCGGCGAAACCGGCATCCTGTCAGCCGCAGGTCGCCACTTTGCAACGTCCGTCGGCAATATCCGATACCTGGAAGGGAGCTTTGATCGTTTCCTGGTTAAAGAACGCCTGACCGTCGAAGATATTACGTTTGGCTATGGCGGGATTGCCCCGGCGCTGAACAAAGGGGGGCTGGGAGTAACGATCGACGAAGCTGCGGTCGCCCGAGTCAGTCAGCGATCCGCAAAGTTTCCGATCGGCGCCGGAGGTTCTTCCTCATAAATTGGGATGAGTGACGGATCTCACCCGAGTGCCACGGGGTGGCGGGGGCGCACCCGCTTCGGGGAAGCCCCCGTTCAAACGCATTCCGTTTCGGGGGCTTTTGCAAAGCCAGTGCGCCCCCGCCACCCAACCGAGAGAAAAAGAGGTGGGTAACTTTGACACCACCCTACTTCCTGCCCAGCTTCAAAAAGGCATTGCCGCTAGGCACTCACCCGAGTGCCTCGTCCGCCGTCACCAGGCTGCGTGCGACTTCGATCAGCTTCTGGTTCTTCTGACTGGCGAGTTTCTGCATCCGGCGGAACGCATCTTCTTCCGACAAACCGCTCCGCTTCATCAGGATACCCTTGGCACGTTCGATGATCTTACGGTCTTCCAGCGCCTGTTTCAGGGTTTCCGTTTCGCGCCGCAATTCTTCGAATTGTTCGAACCGACGGTAGGCCAGGCCGATGGCGGGTTGCAGGTCTGCCTGTTTGATCGGCTTGACCAGGTAGGCCAGGATGTGATCGGCTTCAGCCCGCGAGATCAATTCAGCATCATGATAGGCTGAAACCAGAATCACAGGGACAGGCATTGTCCGATACAACTCCACGGCAACTTCAATCCCGTCAATTTCCGGCATCTTGATATCGAGAATCACGAGATCCGGCTTCGTCTCGCGACAAACGACGAGTATCTCGCGTCCGTTTCCCGCCACACCGACCACTTCATGTCCAAGTCTTGGAAGAATGGTCTGGTAATACTCTCGCATATCGGATTCATCGTCAGCGACGGCGATGCGCAGGGATCGATTCATTTGTCAGGGATTCTCGAGAAACGTTAAACCGGATGGCGACCGCAGGTTCAATTCAGCAATCGTACCAGCCCGCGGCTCGAAGTGTCGCATCACGATGTGCGACAGACAAGTCTGTAGGGAACACTCGTTTCGACGAGTTTTGAATTGCTACAAACGATTTCCAGCCAGCCTACTGATGAGTTGGTTGTCGCGGGATCAGCAGAACCAGTTCTGCGCCAGAAGTCGCATCGGTACCAGCGGCGATACTACCCCCGTGCGCATCGATAATCCGCCGGGCAATTGCCAACCCTAAACCTGTCCCATGAGTCTTCGTCGTGTAGAAAGGGTCGAACATCCGATTCCGTTGTTCGACCGACAGCCCCGCCCCCTGATCGCGAATGGAAATCCTCAAGATCTGCTCACCCGGCAGTTGCAGTTCCGTACATTGCACCGTGATCTTTCCTCCCTGCGGACTGGCATGGATCGAGTTGTCAAAGACATTTCGAAAGACCTGTTCCAGCGAATTCGGATCGACAGTACACGTACATTCCACCTGACAGGTCTCTATCAGCTCAATTGATTTTGGTCGGTGGCTCGATTCCAGGTGTGACCAGGTTTCTCGCCAGATGGCTCGCAGATCAGAAGATTTGCGATGTAAACGGATGGGGGATGCATAGCCACGCACTTCTTCAAACAAGTGAAGCAGGTGATTTTGAGCCTGCTGGATGCGAGTGATCAGGTCACCGGCACGATCCTGACCGGCGACTTCCAGCGTGAGCATTTCCAGACAGGCTTGGCTGCGCTGCAATGCGTTGCGGCTTTCATGAGCCAGCCCTGTCATCATCTGCCCGATGGCCGCCAGTCGTTCCGATTGGCGAGCCTGGTCCTCGGTCTGCTGGCGACTGATGACTGCCGCCAGCACATTGGAAATCGATTGCAGAAATGTCGCATCGGCATCCGTGAACACCCGAGGACGTCGATAGTCGACCTGCAGCACTCCAAATGGTCTGATACTTCCTTGGATCGCGACACACAAACAGGCTCGACTGCCGATCATTTGCTGAAACGTCGTAAAATCATGAGCCGTGTGGCTCAATCGATCCTCGACGACGATCGGAAGTGAACTGCGAAGTGAGAAACCAGTACTCGTCGAAGTGTCTGAAGTAATCGATTCGATCGACGATGCTCCGTCAGCCAAACCAAAAACGGAACGTCGAACCAACTGATCGCCTGTCAGATTCAGCTCCCACACGGAACCGACGTCGGCACGCAGTGTTTCCACCGCTCGCCGACACGCCTCGCCCATCAATTGTCCAACATCGCAGTTGAGAAACGCCTTGCGACCAAACTCAGCCACTTCGGCCAGCCGAGCGGCTCGCTGTTCCCGCGCCATGGTCTCCGCCTGATAGGCGCAGTCAATGATCGCCAGATCCAGATCCAGTAACCGATTGAGAGCCGGAAAGCTGTCCAGCAAATCGGTCGGTTCACCCGGCCAGATCTCTTGCAAGCCGGTCATCAGCCCCTGACGTAAACGGGCGAGAGCCGCGTGCGTATACACAGACGGCAGACCGATCTGAACGTGCCGCAATCCCGCCTGCCAATGCCGCGAGACGTAACTGGCATCGTAATTACCCGAGAACAATTCGCGGAGCCAAAGTTTCAGGGTGCGCTTCAATCGCTCGATCTGTTCGGGCCCGTTAAAAACCCGGGCTGCTGCCGGATGGTTCCGAATTTCACTGTAGAAATCCTCGACAAGCTCTGGAAGCAACCGTTCGGCGACGCCGCGTAACGCTCGCAGTCGACGTGCGTCATCCTCTTTCCAGCCGACATAGCGCTGCAACGACTGATAGAGAACAAACAAGTCCTCGGGGGATGTCACCGAGGAATTCTGCTGGTCACGGTCCGGCATTTTTTCCTTCACTGAATCTCTTCATAAGGTTTGGGGATCCGCCAACATTATGAAGGGTCGCAAGGAAATTGCGAACCAGCAGCGCGTGCCGCGATTTCAAGCCGCATTGCGAGAAGGTCGCCGAGGTGCGGGAAAGGGTACCGACGTAACGGCATCCTCGCTTCCGTTACCCGGCAGGTTCCTGCGAAGGTCGGTCGGCAATTGCCCCGACGCAAACTGAAAGACAAATCGCCAGTGCAATCCGAGCCCCGCCAGCACGGCCAGATGCCAGATTTCGTGAGGGCCGATAATCCCTTCAACCAGCGTCGGCGCCCGATTCAAGAGGACGATCGCGCCGACGGTGTATGACAATCCCGCCATGACAGCAGTACTCACGAATCGCCACCCATACCGTTGCCAGACGATCACAGCCGTAATGGCACCACCCCAGCCAAATACCAGAAACGACGCGATTCCCACCCAGTTGGGAAGGTGATCGAAGTACAGCATTCGCAGTGTCATTCCACCGATGGCCGCACCCCAGGCGATCGACAACGGAAGCCACCGTTCTTTCCCTTCGAACAAGATGATCTGAACAGGTGTGATGCACCCTGCGATCAACAGAAAAATCCCGGCGACATCCGCACGCAGCATAAATTCACGCCACGGACCCGGCCATTGCATGTGATAAATGGAACTCAGAACGAGCGTCTGTAACGAGGCATATGCCATCATTGCCAGGCTGCACATCCGCAGAGTATTTCCGCGACCGCGCAACACAAGCTGAATTCCCAGGACCAGAAACAGACAGAACCCCACAGCGTGGCTGAGGGAACTGAATGGTTCACGAATTCCTCCGAGAGGAAATGTCGAGATTTCGTACATGGGAATGCCTCCGGTATCGCGTCAAACGAGTTCGAAGGCCGGTTCGAACTGCGGGCTGAAACGCGAGTGGTATGAAAATTCGGAGATTCCTAAAAGACCAGTTGTCCAATTGCCGGTCCGCGCGAGGTCGATCTGGGACAATTCGAAGTCGCAAGAGTACTTACGTCATCGCGAACCCGAATGCCGGAACTATTCTGGAATTCTGTCAGTCGATCCGTTTGCGGACCAGATTTTCCAGATACGCAGCGACGTCTTCGAGCGACATCGGCGTGGTGTCGATAATGACCGCATCCTCAGCTGGCTTCAGCGGTGAACAGGCTCGTGTTTCATCTCGTTCATCGCGCAATTCCTGCTGGATCAGTAGTTCTTCGAGTGAAACTTCCTCGCCCTTTTCCAGCAATTCCCGCTGGCGACGT
The DNA here is from genome assembly GCA_903911795.1 of uncultured Schlesneria sp. Taxonomy (GTDB): domain Bacteria; phylum Planctomycetota; class Planctomycetia; order Planctomycetales; family Planctomycetaceae; genus Schlesneria. The sequence goes on along the minus strand of CAIWEX010000927.1, from coordinate 4,850 downwards.
CGAGCCCGCTCCTCAGCTGATGCCGTCAGGAAGAACTTGCATTCCGCCTTGTCGAACACGACTGTTCCCTGGTCACGTCCTTCCGTCACCAGATTGACGCCCCGAGCCGCCGCCCGCTGCAATTCCACCAGTCGCTGACGGACAAGTTCATTGGCGGCGACCTGTGATGCCATTTGAGTCACCTGTTGACCACGAATTTCTTCGGTGACATCATGTCCATTCAGAATCAGCCGGTTATTGGCAAACACAATTTCCAGCGACGATGGAACATGTCCAACGGCCTGAGCATTGTTCAGATCGATTCCCTGTTGCAGGCAGGCAAAGGCGACCGCTCGATACATCGCGCCGGTATTCAGGAACTCAAACCCCAACCGGCTGGCGAGGATGCGGGCCACGGTGCTTTTTCCGGTCCCGGCAGGTCCGTCGATGGTCACTATCATGGAACTACGAATCTTTTGATGAACAGTCGGTTTCAAACAGAGCGTCATTCTGGGAAATGCGACAACATGCGGTCAAGCGATTCGCCAGACTCCCAGCGGGTGAATTTACCACAGTCACACACGAGGCTTGGCTGCACCGCCGACTGCCGCAAGCTGGCGGTCACGTTCCTCCAGAATCGTCGTAATCGCCTGGATACTGCTTGCATCGAGAACTCGATCACCGGCAGAGACGGTTTGTTCGATCTGAGCCGGGCTGCGGGCTCCAACAATGGCTGAGGTAACTTCGGGCCTTCGCAGCGTCCATGCGATGGCGACATCTGCCACAGACCATCCCAATCTTTTCGCCAAAGCCGTCAAAGACTGCACAAACGCCAGATTGATCTCCAGTTGCGGCGACTGAAATCTAGGGTCACGCGTCCGGTGATCCTTGGATGACAGTGCCGCCACGCGTTCGGCAGTAAATGTCCCCGTCAGCAATCCTTTTCCCATCGGGCTGTAACAGACAATGCCAATATTTTGCTGGCCGCAATACGGGATGATCTCAGCCTCGGCGTCACGAGCGATCATGCTGTAGGGAGGTTGTTGTGATGTCACCGGGTGAATCGGCTGCAGCCGCTTCAATTGACTGACGGAATGGTTCGAAACACCGATATGCCTGACCTTCCCCTGTTGTTTCAGGTCGACCAGTGTCTGCCATCCCTCTTCAATTTCGCTGTCAGGCTCCGGCCAGTGCATCTGGTAGAGATCAATGAAATCAGTCTTGAGTCGCCTGAGGCTAGCTTCACATTCCGCGATGACACTCTCGCGCTTCAGGCAGCAGCCAATCTCACCGTTTCCCTTGGGGACTCGACCACATTTCGTCGCAACCAGTGGACGATCCGCCAGCGGAATCGCCGCCAGAGCTTTTGCGACATGTTCCTCGCTGCGACCCTCACCATAGACAGCGGCGGTATCGATCCAGTTGATTCCCAACTCGACCGCTCGGACGATGGCGTTAACCGCCGAGGCTTCGTCCTGATCGCCCCAGCCAAACTTCCAGTCCCCACCACCGATGGCCCAGGTTCCCAGACCGATTACACTGAGCTTCAGGCCGCTGGGGCCGAGTGTTCGAAACTGCATGGTTTACCTTCGTTGTTGAACCGCATATCTGGAGGTGCTTCAGCGAACGTCCGTCATTCACTCGGCACCGAAAACTCAATCGACACGTTGACTGGGTCCTGACCCGCTTGAACCTGATAGCGACCAGCAACCGGGTCGAGCGTTTGCGAATGCTCACGTGGTTGCCCACCTTCCGTCCACGCGTGCTTCACGGTCAACGGAGTCGGCGGGAAAGGAGTGTCTTCCTGACAATGAGCGATCAACCGATATGCATTCAATGCCGGGTTGGCATCATAGCGGACGTAGATCGCTCCGGCGGGACGGTCAAGTTTCACTTCGCGATCAACGTTGTAGTGCCAGTGAGCTTGTGGTGTCGGTCGATCAATGGCAGTTGGCCTAGCACCGTCGGCAAAGATCGGCTGAAAATCGCGTGGGGAGTCTGCAGCATAACTGATGTGATTGGCGGGTGGCGACGCATCTGGACCAACGGACATTCCGAAACTGGCACCTGCCGAGAACCACGCGATCTTCGTTCCTGGCAAAGCGGGCAGACGGGCAATCATCGAACCCTTGGCACGATCAGACCCCTTGGTCGGCTCATACTCCCGAGGGGCTCGCAACAGGTAATGCAGAAACGCATTCTCATCGGTCGCATTCGGCTGGATCGATAGAGCACGCGTAGGAAGTCCATAGTGGTCGCCGGTCTTCAATTCGAATGTATTCTCGCCACTCTTCAATCTTGGCAATTGAGCCGGCGCGATTTGAACCCAGGTGGTCATTTTCAAGGAGCGCAGCAGAGCATTACCCGGCTTACCTTTGAGTCCGACTTTCAACAGGTACCCGTAACTCCCCGCAACCTGGGCTGTCAGATCCATCGTTGCCGGCCACTGTTTCGGTTCCAGAGTGATCCAACTGTCACCAAAGTCGGGGGACCAGGCGAGTGACGCTTCGGCCGCATCAACTTCAATGACTGAAGCCTCTTTGTCGTCCTTGGAATCGTCGATTTTGCCCACCAGTGGAACAATGACAAATGGCGAGCGAACCTCAAATACCACCCAGCCATCCCCCGGTTTGACGAGTGTCAAACCGGCATCAGTGACCTGGACGTTATGTGAACTGAATGCACCATCTTCGAAGTCCTTTGCGGACTTCTGCAGGTTTGGCTGGTAAACAAATCTGCCGTTTCCATGCGAATGCGTGGTAAACGAGGCATGCTTCGATTTTGGCCCGCGAGGTTCGCTTTCCAGAAGTTCCAAGCGAGACTTGTCCTTTGCATCGCCCTGAGCAACCAGCCAGCGACCATCCTGCGGCTGCCACCAGCGCGTGAATGATTCGCCACGTCGTAGCACAAAATCGAGCGTATGACCCCCCGGCGCCACAGAATACCGATGTTCGACTTTGGAATCAGCGAATTGTCGTTCCAGTTTCGCCAGGTCATCCATCGGGAAAAATCTCGGACTACGCTCCCGTTTCCAGAGTGCACCGTCATGACGTGCCTCATCGAGCGACCGCAGTCCGCCATCCGACGACTGAAAGGTCCCTCGCAAATCGACATCGAGATACCTCCAACGGTCATTGGCGAGAACCTCGCTGGCGACGTGCTGCAGCCCCGGCAGATCGACCGTACGAGCCTTTCCAAGTCCCCCTTGTTCCCACAAGCCTGCCGTTACTGGCCCAAAGACATCGCAATACCCGTAGCCGTAGACAGCAAGAACCTTGATCGGGTCACGAACCAGTCCAAATTCGTATGTCTTGTCGCCCCCTTCAAAGGCGCCGGCTCCCAGCGGGTAGAGACCCGTTTCAGGATCGGTCAGGTATTCGAGCATGGCGCGGGCCTGCGCTTCTGGAGCGAGATCCTTCCACCCCGGATGACCGGCAAATGTTTTCGCGCTGTAACAGTCGGCTGTTCGAGATGTCAGGATGCGCGGCGAGTAAACTCGCCCCCATGTCGAAGACCCGGTCGCACTGACGACGAAGATCCCTGCAATCAGAATTGCCAGCTTGCGAAATGACATGGGTGGTACCGACAGAAGGCCTGGTGAAATCAACCTTTTCCAGAACATCAAGCAGGCCGTTTCGGGTCTTTGGCAAGTGGCAGGCTGACTCGTTTTCCAGTCCATGCCGACTGATAAATCGCCAGGATGATTTCGACCGCTTTGCGACCTTCGTCTCCGGTGATTTTCGGTTGACGCCCCGCCTGGATCGCTTTGACAAAGTCCTTGAACTGCTCCATGTGGCCGACGTAACTGATCGCCTTCGGATCGCTGGCTCCACCCGTCCCGCCGACTTTCTTGGCAAACTTCTCGAGGATCGCCTTGTCTTTGGCCTTGGTCTTTTCGAACTGCCACAACAGGACATCATCCTGCTCGACGATCACTGAACCAGCGGTCCCGTGGATTTCCGTCTTTTTCAAATGACCTGGCCAGGCACTGGTTGTGCATTCAATGGTTCCGACCGCACCATTCTTGAACTTGATCGCAGCCACACCGACGTCTTCCACTTCAATCCGTTCGTGTGCGAGTGTCGACGTCACGGCACAGACTTCGGCAACGTCGCCCATGAACCAATACAACAGATCGACGTTGTGAATCCCCTGATTCATGTAGGCTCCACCGCCATCAAGAGCCCAGGTCCCTCGCCATCCCCCCTGATCGTAGTACTCCTGTGTTCGCCACCATTTGACGTAGGTGTCACCCAGTGTCAGCTTGCCAAAGCGCCCTTCGTCGACCGCTTCTTTCAAGGCGAGATTGGCAGGGCTGAATCGTGAGGGGAAGATCGGGCAGACCATGACGCCGTTTTTCTTGCAGGCGTCCAGGATCGCATCGCAACGCTTCAGCGTGATTTCCATCGGCTTTTCGACGACAACATGCTTGCCCGCATTGGCGGCACGCACCGCGGGTTCCATGTGAGCTCCGCTGGGAGTGCAGATTGTCACAATCTGAACTGCGCTGTCGGCCAGCATCGCATCCAGATCGCGATAGGCTTTTACGCCGGGGTTCGCCGCAGCAAATCGATCAGCAGCCTCAGGCCGAGCATCAAAGCAGGCGACAATTTTTGCGCCCTTGATGTGCTTGACCGCTTCCGCATGAAAATTCGCAATCATGCCACAGCCAACGATACCAAATCCGGTAATTGCCATGAGCCAAATCCTGCTGAGTGACGAAGGAGAGTTTCGGGAGCGAGATTCTAATGACTCGACGCAGTCAGCGTAACTGTTCGCGCGTGGCATCACAGGTCAATCGGCTTTTTCAAAGTAGGGTGGGGTACTCTTGCGAGCACGATGAAATCGTGCTCCACGATGTGGGGCACGTT
>CAIWEX010000926.1 GCA_903911795.1 uncultured Schlesneria sp. | reverse complement strand
CTGCTGCTTGTCCTTCACAGTGGAATCGAGCGACGTAATCAGCATCACACCCCCCGCGCCGCGGTGAGAGTATTTTGATGGCACAATGACGCTGAAGGTCATGGTGCAAGGCCAGGTAAACCCGTCCCATGGCTCCTGAACCGATCAGGGAAACGCACTGATAAACATGGAGCTTTCTCCCGATCCAGGCGTCCTCTGCCGTGAACCCCGAAACGATTATCGCCAGGCGGTTGGGCGAGATTTCGGGAAAGCGATCGGAATAGTCGGCAACCTTCGGATGCTCGCCTCGTGCGATGCGAAAATCGACCTCCAGCCACAACAATTCCTCCAGCAATGGACTCCGTTCATCGGGAGTGGCATTTGCCAAGTAGTCCTCGATCACTGGCGATCCACCCATCGCGAGCGCACGTTCGAATTCATCGCACCGTGCATCTACGCGACGCGCAATCTCGGGCGACGTTGAATCTTCAACTCCCATGAATCACCCTGATGCCAGCTTTCTCTTCGATGATCTGCAGTCATTGCCGGAAGCGACTCGACCGCTCTTTCCAAGCTGTCCGGTATCTGTGTGCTGATTCTCGGCCGAATTGCCAGGAACTCGCACTCCCTGCCGAATGTGATGCCTTTCTGCTGCCGGGACCCGACACCAGCAAGTCATCTGTTGAAAAGTGCCTGGAGCGTGGCATCCACCATCTACCGACATTATGCTCTTCGATATTGGACTTCAAGCTCCGGAAATCAGGAAGTTGGGATGGTCTCTGGTAGTACGTCAATCACGCGATGGCTGAGGCAGCTTGAAGCCGGACATGATGATGCGGCTGAAAAACTGTGGGAAGCCTTTTTCCAGAAGCTTGTCAAGCTTGCGCAATTGCGCATGCGCACCAACCGACATTTCATTGCCGATGCCGAAGATGTTGCGTTGAGTGCTTTTGCCAGCTTCTGTCGCGGCGTAGAGAACCAGCGGTTTACGCAACTCACTGATCGCAAAGGTCTCTGGAGATTACTGGTCAGCATCACTATTCATAAGGTGATGCACCTGCACCGAGATCAGAATCGCCTGAAGCGCGGTGGGGAGTTTCAACAAAGTCATGCTGGCAATGATGCGGGCTCGGCCATCGACACGATCATCAGTCGTGAACCCACGCCAGAATTTGCAGCCGAGATGGCCGACCAGTACAAGCGATGGATGACAGCACTCGGCAATGAAGAACTGGTACAACTGGCGGAATGGAAGATGGAAGGGTTCACGAACGAGGAGATCGCTGTCAAATGTGGACGTACCACACGGACCATCGAGCGTAAACTGGCCTTGATTCGCAAGATCCTCGTTCACGAGTTACCTGCGGACGAAAACGTCTGAACGGCGTTTATTCCAGCGAAACGACCTCACCATCAGCACGCGTCGACAGTGATTTCAGGACGTGATCATCGAGGCTGTAATTGAGTGATTTGACGGATCCATCGACGAACAGAAAATGGGCGCCATTCGGGTGATAGCTCCAGAAATGCATGTTGTGGAAGCTGTCCGGAAAGCCGCGCTGCAGGCCGTAGAGCGTGCTGAGCACATTGTCGGTGTCGCCATCTCCACTGACACCCCAGGCACAGATCGGCCAGCCGTGATCAAGCGTGGCGGGGATACCACGTTCACCCACCATCAATGTGGTTGAAGTCCCGTCAGTGAAGTCGCGAAACGACGTTCGACTTCCGCTAAATAGAGCTCCATCAAAGTCGGCTGAAGTTGTTCCGCTGACACCCAGGTAATTCGTGGGACGGTAGATCCCGGATGCTGTGATTGTGCGTAGACCCGCGTTTGGATCACTGGGACACTGGTACGTCTTAACGAGGACATTTCCGGGGTCCGCATCGGGG
>CAIWEX010000925.1 GCA_903911795.1 uncultured Schlesneria sp. | reverse complement strand
TCTCCGTGGCTCTGCGCCTCCAGAAAGTCACGATACCGTGGGGCGAAGAATTTCCACATCGGGAATCAGCCGCATCGGAATGGCGAACAGATTTTGCTCGGTTTCCCAGTAGGCCTGCCACGACTCGCGGGCGATCGGGTGTTCTTGGAACAGGATGGCCGATCGTGGCAGCGGCGGCAGGCCAGCAGCGCGGGCCAGGGAACGGGGACGCGGGATGATTGTCTGATCGTCCCCCAATGAATAATGGATTTCTGCTTCGTAGTGACGATGTGGCCAGACAACCAGTCCTGCTGGCGAAATGTCGTACGGATGAATCCGGGAGGCGGCGGAAGATGGATGGACTTCCCCGACCGCTGGCTCTGGAAGTGGCGGGGCGATCAATTTGCTTTCAAGCTGTTCTCGCACCAGGTCGACGGCCGCCAGTTCGTACAACCCCGCCAGAGCCGCACGGAAGACCGCACGATCTTCGTCCGTCAACTCCTGCAGCCATCCCATCCTCGCGATTCCTGCAATCAGCCAGCCCGACTGTTCCGCGAATTGCAGTTCGACGGGATCATCAGGATGGTCCGAGTTACCAATCGTAATTAATACTCGATTCGTGGAAAGTTGGACGTCATGGACCGACAGCTTGCAGTTGCGGAACGTACGACTCTCTCGGAGCAGACCGACCAGTTCCCGTTCTACAAAATGCTGCAGGCTTTCGGCTTCATGAGTCAGCTTCTCGGTAAAGCGGGCTTCCTTGTTCACTTGAGGATTATGCACGGCCTTCCGGGCAGCGCGGCGGCGACGGGCAAACAGGCGCGGAATCGTTCCCGAATGGAATCCGGGGCACAGCAGACGCAACAACGTTTCACCATGGTGACCGATCAAAACCGGCTGCAACGTTGCCGGGCGGTTGGCCGCGTACAGCCTCCAGTTCTCTTTCAGTTCCCAAGCCAGGAAGCCGAAGATTCCCGGAATGCCCCAGACAACTGTTGCCATCACCCAGTTCGCGGTCTCTGCAGAAAGGGGAGCGATCTGCAACAGGATGCTCGCCAGAGTCGACGGAACTGAGGCGTCACTCGTATAGGCTAACGGGAGCATCAACTTGTGCGAGACAGTGACCACGGGAAAATGTTTGATCGGGTTCGCCTGGGGTTCGATCAACAGCGTCACACAGAATCGCACGACACCGTGAATGACTGCCCAGACCAGTCCCAGCACGGCTTTGAGAGCCAGCGTGACGCTTGATTCACCGCTGCGAAATCGCAGCAATTCGTCAACCGCATACAGCACGCGTTCGAGCCCATCCATCAGCCAATGAAAAGCATCCATGATCAGCGTGAACAGACCCATCAGCAGATGAACCCGGATACGGTACCAACTGCGGCTGAGGAATTCACGGGTCAGCTCTTCCGTATCACGTCCCAGTCGAGAATTCAGGATGATGATGGACGCAGCCAGAATCCCGATTCCCCACCAGCGATCTGGCTGATCGTAAATCCCCATTGCGGGAAGCAGTAACCAGAAGATGGCGGTTGAAACCAGGGGAGCCAGGACGAACCTGCGAAACATCATGAACGGAATGCACTTCAGCAACCAGGCGACAATCGGCAACGCAGCGATTCGGCGCGGCAGATCAATCAGCGTCACTCGCAGAACCTTCCAGCTTCGCTTCAAAATCCAGACGACACGCTGACGGAATTTCGGAAAGTGGATCAGGGCAAAAATCAGGCAGCCCAGAATTAATGTGTTCTGACCGCTGTAGATCATATAAGGGCGACTGCCATGCCCCCCATGTCCGCTGGGATGAGTTGCTGGCGCCGGATCATCGGCTTCAACGGAGGCGACTTCGGCCGCGGCCGTGTGAACTTCCGCCGCATGAGGCAACAACCCGCTGCCCAGATGAGCCAGTTCCTCCACTGCCATCAAGATCAGAAACGCCAGCCCAAACGGCAGTGCGAGATATTTCGTAATCGCCCGCCCTTGCGGGATGCCAAACGTCACCGCATTCAATCGCTGCAGCCATCGCAGGTAGAACGGCCCCCGTTGATAGACTCCATCCAGCGTGCTGGCAAACTGCTTGTCACCTTGTAACAGCGAGTCACCGATAAAAAACTCGCGAGGGCTCTTTAAGTCAGGGATCTTGAGCTGGTTTCTTGAGACTGCGTCGCGCAAATCACCAATCGTCAAAAAGCCGCGTTGGACGATGCCGTCCAGCAGTTCATTTGTCATCTTGCGGAAGGCGACTCGCTCCACCACGCTTTTCGGAACGAAGCCAACGTCATTCAACGTCGTGGCGACAATCGGTTCAAACCGCTTTCGCAGGATATGCTCGGCCGCATGAGCAGCGGCGTGCAGCAGTTCACCCAGTTCGTGTCGACCTTCGTCATCAATCAACACGGCGGGGACTCGCAGTGCTGCACTGCGCAGATGCTTGGACAACATCACGACGCGCTGATTGGGCAGCGGCCTTTTCAGCGGGGTCTTGCCACGACTGATCGCCCACCCGACCAGATCGACTTTGTAGATCTCTTGCTCGTGATCCAGGCAGACCTGCTGCAGGTCATACAACAAACGAGCATTGGCGTTCCAGAACCCATGCCGTGCTGCAGGTAACAGACGTTCACACATTGCCAGCCACGGACGCACCTCGTCGTCCGTTAATTCCAGTGCAGCCTGGAGGCGGAGTACAAGATACTGAATCTCCTGAATCAGTTCTTGTTTCGCCTCGCTCATTTTATCCAGAGGCGCGACATCGTAGGCCAGTCGCCGGACCAGTGCCGCGCGGACATTATTGCCAGCCACCCGCAATCGCTGTGCGCGGCGACAAAGGTTCGAATATTTGTGAGGCGAGCGTGATGCCAGGTTAATCTGAGTCGATTCGAGCAACACTTCAACCGCTGGCGGAGCGGGTGGAGCAACAGGAACAGGTTCGGCTGACGACAGCGCTGCCGGGCGTGTCGCTTCCAGTAACGATGCCGCGTCGCAATCGGGGCCGATTGTCGCCAGAACCGCCTCTTGACTGGGAAGCGATGGAAAATAAAGCGGAATGAGATTCGGTGCGAACTCTCTCAACTCGTGATAAACCGCGACAAACTCACCATACACGTGTCGCCCATCGTCAGGCCGACGCAGCATTTGTTCTGCTCGCAGAACCGAGCGAATTTCGTCAAATTGAGTCTGTCCCAGAGAATCGATGCGGCGACGCAGTTCCGCGGTCGTCATCCGATTGACGGATGTTTTCAGCTCCAGCTCGAAGTCGATCCGGGCATGAAACAGCAGTCGCCAGTAGTAACGCAACAGCCCATCTCGCGTGAAGCTGTCGAGGCGATCTTCCTCGGGGCGAGCGATCAGGATCAGTCGCTGTGGCAGAACAGCATCAGGATCAACACCAAGTTCATCGCGAGCGACGAGCCACAGCAGTTGATCCCGCTCAACGACACAGGACTTCCTGTGCGGAGGTGGAACCCAGTTTGTCGTGATATTCAGTTCGTTCTGCAGAACACGACGGACGACTCGCGGCAAAACAAAAAAGGCTCCGGAATCGCGCTCGCGAAATTGGCGTTCGACTTCCAGCACCACCCGCGAAACGTGAGGTGTTTCAGGCGCTGTCGCTGCGGGGGCTGTCGGTCTCTCCGTCACGTTTTCAGCGTCCAATCGTCCAGCCTCAACTTGGTTTGAACAAGGAAATCACAACCCGATTCTTACTCAGTCAGCGGATTCGTCAATGCCGCCGTAATGACCATTTCCACGAGATAACCCGGAGCAAGTCCGGCTTGAACGCAGGCGCGGGCGGGAGCATGTCCTTCCGGAACCCAGGCATCCCATAACTCATTCAAATGTGGACCATCAGCCAGGTCGGCCAGGAAAATCTGCACATGCAATAGTCGAGTCCGATCACTTCCCACGACTTTCAGCCGATCATCAATCTGCTGCAAAACCTGAGCCACCTGCCCACGGATCGATTGTGCGGGATCATCCGCGACTTCCACGAAATAGGCTGTCCCGCCATAGAGTACGGCGTCGGACCAGCGTCGAGTTACCCCGATCCGGCGGATCTGTGTTGTCATTCGTCGCCCTCAGTCTTCTTGGAGTCAGCCTTCTTTTGATCAGGGGACTCAGCCGGTTTCTTTGCCAGCAGCTTTTTGAACTCCGGGTCCTCGCGCATGACTTTGAAGTCAGGATCTTTGGCCATCCATTCGAAGTCCGGGAAACCTTGCTTGATCGCCTGTTCCAGCTCTGCAATCGCCTTCTTGCGATAGGCTTCCTGTTTCTGAGAGGCCTCGGCGACTTCGGGATGGTCTTTCAGGTACTCAATGGACCGGCTGTAGACGCAGGCGACGTTATACAAATACAGGCCAGCCGCTGTGTTCTTGTGTTTTTCCCGACCCCCTTCGACCAACTTGATAGCATCGTCGATCTTTCCTTCAACAACACGAACCAATGCCAGTCCGGTGACAACTTCACTGTCGGGCTCCAGATCCAGTTCGATCGCTTTTTCAAAGTCCTTACCTGCCTGAGGCATTTTTTCCTGCCGCAAGAACAGCTTTCCACGTCCGGAATAGGCTTCGGCCAACTGGGGATCAAGCTGAATTGCCAGATCGAAGAATTCCATCGCTTCCTTTTCCTGCTGCTTTTTGGCGTCCTTAACGTTTGCGTTGGCATTGGCATCATTGCCATCGCCCGCCATTTTCAGTTTCTGAACGCCCTGAACGACGTATTGCATTCCCGGTGAACGCTGACGAATCTGGGCTAAGGCTGCGATTGCATAATTGCGCTTATTGGCATCGGTCGATTCCTTCGCTTTCAGCAGTGCTGCCCGTGCGGCAGGCGTACCGTAGTTCGCCAGTGCGTTTGTGATGTTGTGCATCAAATGATTGGCAGTCTGTTTATCGAGGGCCGCGATCAGCAGTTTTTCTCCTTCAGGATGACCTTCCTGCATCAGCGTATTTGCGGCCGTGGAAACCAGGGAGCTGTCATTTGTCAGCAAGGCTGCGCCGGCAAATTCTCGAAACTTCGGATGACGGAATTGCCGCAAGCCATTCAGAACCTGTGCCTTTTCGGTGTTCTGCAATAACGGATACTTCTCGGCCAGTTTCTCACCGACGGTTTGATCACCGAGTTGAATCAGCAGGTTGATGACGCTGATGCGGTCGTTACCCCCGCGTTCAAAGTGTTCCAGCAACAGCGGCAATACTCGCGGGTCCTTGGTGCGAATCAGCAATTGACTCATGGACCCATCCTGCAGTGGAGGTGCGGTCTTCAGGTGAGCCAGCGTGTATTCAATCGCGAGCTTTTCGCTTCTTTCATCAGTACGGCCTGCGAGAGTCTGGAAGCAGAGATCACGCAGCGGCTTATCTTTTTCTTTCAGACCAGCTTCCAGAATGTCGACCAGCTTCGGGTGTCCCACCTGAATCAGAGCCTTGATGGCGTCGATATTCAATTCGGACCGCTTATCGCTCGCGAACTCGTAAAGGGTTTCGGACCAGATGGGGCGCGGGTACTTTGCCAGCACCTGAACAATTCGCTTCTTGGACTCGGGCGGTTCATTCTTGATCATCGTCAACAACGCTTCGTGAGCCGTGCCGAATCGAGATCCGGCCAGACTTTCGATCGCGGTACTCGACAATGGTTCGACATTTTTCTTCACATAGAAGACCAGTTTTTCAACCGCTTCAGCCTCGCCAAAATGACTGAGTGTCTGCAGGGCAGCCCGCTGGACATCAACGTCCTTGTCTGCGACCCATTGGAAAATCTGTGGCAGATGTTCAGCATCCAGGCGAGCGCCGCCGAATGCGAGAGCGGCGGCACGAGTCAGAGGGTGACCTTCGCGAATTTCCTGCAGGAGTTCATCGCGCGGCAGTGCCAGATAGGCCGTGCGAAGTGCCGCTCCAACAGCATCTGCGGCTGATCCATGAATGCGGCTGGGGCCGACGTTGTTACCTCGATACCCATAGTTCATTGAGTTATCGTTATCGGAAACCTTGACCATGTGAAATTCGCGGAGCGAACCCGGGATCGATGGGAACATGTCGTTCGGATTGCGAACCATTCCGACATTGGTCGAGTTCTGCAGCCAGTTCATGATCTGGCCATCCGGGTGCGGAGCATCAGCACTCCATCGCAGTACCACGCGAGCGACCTTTAAAGCCGAGACCCGCTCCATCTCATCCACGAGACTCTGCGTATTGAACATTGTCATGGTCCCGGTGACCGTAATCAGCGCCAGGCATTGTCGTGGACCGATTCGTTCCGTTTCCATCGCCAGCAACGCTCGTTGCACGGCATTCACATCAATCTCTTTTTTTGTCTCGCCCAGTTGCAGCCGGAGCTTGCATTTCGGGACGGTATTGGTGAAGCCAAGTTTGGGAAAGACCAGCCAGAATGAGGCCTGCCCACCTGCGGGAACGGTTCGGCTCTTCTCAGGCTGCATCGTCTGCAGGCCATAATTCTGAACGTTGTTCCCCTGAGTCCTCAGTTGAAAACTGAAGTTGGCAATATCAGGAGGTATTGTTTCCAGCTTGCGAACCTCGCCATCGATCTCGGCGGTAACCTGATCTTGTACGATCGTGACCGGCTTGCCGGTCGTGTTGGCGACGATCAGGTGAAGTGCCACATAACGCGACTGCCCGGTCTGCAGATAGACCGCACCGACATGTGCCATGTCGACCAGTGTTAAAACGTCGCCCCCTTCACCGGCACCTTTCGGCTGTGCCGCAGCGCCATTCTTCAATCGCTCGACTTCTGCTTCGAGTTTGTTGATCCGTTCAAGCAGTTTCTGAAACGCTGCTGCATCGGCAGCGGGCTTAACGTCGTCAGCCTTTTTGGGATTATCTCCCTTTTGTGCATCAGCCGGCTGAATCCACAACGCTGCCGTTGGGATCGACCAGGCCGCCGATGCGGAGGTGATCGACGAGAATGTTCCCGCGAGCATGATCAACAGTGCCGAGATTGAGAACTTGAACATCGGGGCTCCTTCAACATCAGCAGGCACAAGTCAGCCATTTTTGCTACGAATACTAGGCCAGTACGGGGCCTGCAGTGATATCGATCCAGGTGTGGAATTCACTGCCAGGTCCTAATGTTCTCCAGCCACAATCGAGACCGCGAGCGGTCAGATTGATGGCATCGGTCGGGCAGGTATAGGGTTCCACGCAGACGGCCGCCCGACCCGGTGGTGTAAACGCGACGATTTCCCGGAAGATCGGGGGACAGGTTTGAACCACCTGCAACCCGGCCTGTTCATCCATGATCGTGCAGTCGAATTGCGGTCCGTCGCAGCGAATGTCTGTGTAGACATCATCCAATGTGACGGTGTTCACATAGGCCCCGTCTCGCAAATCGTGGCTTTCGCCGAGTTCGAGAAGGTTGCCTGTCGGAAGACAATCAATCAGAAGAACGAGCAAATCGGTCGCCTCGAAAAGCATATCGACTTCCTGGTGAACCAGATCGACGAACTGCGAAAAG
>CAIWEX010000924.1 GCA_903911795.1 uncultured Schlesneria sp. | reverse complement strand
GTGCCAACCGGCTGGGAGCCAGTGCCCTGATGCAGGGGTTGGCCGATGGCTACTTCGTCATCCCGTACACAGTCGGCGATCACATCGCTACGAAGAAGCTGAAGAGCATCTCGACGGACGCACCCGAATTTGGCGAAGCTCTGCATTCAGCCAAGTCGCGCATCGAAAAAATCCTGAAGGTCAATGGCAAGCACAGTGCCGAGCACTTCCATCGGGCACTGGGCAAGATCATGTGGGATTATGTCGGGATGGCCCGCAACGAAAAGGGATTGCTCCGCGCGATCGAATTGATTCGCCAGTTGCGTTCCGAATTCTGGAGCGACGTGAAGGTGCTGGGGAGCGGCGAGGCCTTCAATCAGAATCTGGAACATGCGGGTCGAGTGGCAGATTTCCTCGAGTTTTCTGAACTGCTCGCCAGTGACGCTTTGCATCGCGACGAATCGTGCGGCGGTCACTTCCGCGAAGAGCATCAGACCGACGAAGGCGAATGCGATCGTAACGACAAAGACTTCTGCTACGCCGCCGCCTGGGAATTCCAGGGGGTCGACAAGGAGTCGGTCCTGCACAAAGAACCGCTCGAATTTAAGGACTGCCCGCTGGGGACACGAAGCTACAAGTAACCTTGCCGACGCACGGATACGAACCCAACCAGACAGCGATTCCGTCACATACTTCAGTCTGCGATTCCCATGAACCATACATCCCCCAAAGATTTGAATCTGACCCTCAAGATCTGGCGGCAGGCGGGACCGGACAAGCCGGGTTCGCTGAAGACCTACACGCTGCCCGGGATCTCGCCCGACATGTCGTTCCTGGAAATGCTCGACGTTTTGAACGAGCAGTTGATCGCCAAGGGTGAAGAACCCGTCGCGTTCGACCACGACTGTCGCGAAGGGATCTGTGGAACGTGCGGCGTCATGATCAACGGTCAGGCCCACGGCCCAGACAGTGCCACGACCACTTGCCAGTTGCACATGCGACGTTTCAATAACGGCGATACGATCCTGATCGAACCGTGGCGTGCCAAGGCGTTCCCAATCGTCCGCGATCTGGTTGTCGACCGCTCTGCCTTCGACCGCATCATCCAGTCGGGCGGATACGTCTCGGTCAACACGGGTGGAGCACCCGATGCCAATGCGATTCCAGTTCCCGGCCACATGCAAAAGGACGCCATGGCTGCGGCCGCCTGCATCGGTTGTGGTGCCTGCGTCGCGTCCTGCAAAAATGCCTCGGCCATGCTGTTCACATCGGCCAAGGTGACTCACCTGGCCAGCTTGCCTCAGGGGCAGACCGAACGCGCCAAGCGAGTTCTCAGCATGGTGGCCACCATGGATGCAGAACAGTTTGGTAACTGTACGAACACCGGTGAATGCGAAGCGGCCTGCCCGGCTGGCATCAAGCTCACCAACATTGCCCAGATGAACCGGGAATACGTCAAAGCGGCTCTGTTCTCCACGGATTGACGAAAGTAGCCTTCACGCTCCTGCGTGAAGATAGCCGTCTGCAATTGGGCGTCTGATGTTCATCACACGTACGACTGCCAGGTCATAAAGAAAAAAGACGAGAAGAGGAGACCTTCGGTCGTCGGTTTCGGCGGGGTCGAGAGACGTCGAGAGACCCGCGCCGGACAGAGTTCAAAAGCGTTGATTCCAGGCAGTCGTGCCACTGCTTCGTAGTCCGCGGAGAAGCAGTGCGGAATGCGGTACTCACGCCATTCTCCGCTTGCTTTTCGAGTCGATATCTCGGCTATCGCTTCGCCAGATTCCAAACCATCGACTTCCTGTGACCAATAGAAAAATCGGCTCCGCGGTCGTACCATCATCGGATGACATCCATCGCAGTCGTGACAAAGACTGTGATTTGCATCCCCAACCAGAACTCATCGGCCCCTTCATCGCGGCAAGCCCGAATGGGGCAAAAGTCCAACAGGCACTACTATGACTACTGACGCCCCGTTGCTCCGTACACCGCTCTACGCCTGGCACGCTTCCCACAACGGGCGGATCGTCGAGTTTGGCGGTTGGGAAATGCCGGTTCAGTACAGTTCAATCGTCGACGAGCACCACGCCGTCCGAAAAGGGGCAGGGCTGTTTGACATTTCGCACATGGGCCGGCTCTCCTTCAGCGGCCTCGACGCTGAACCGTTTCTCAGTAACCTGCTGACCTGTCGAGTCGACAATCTGGTCGATGGCCAGATCCGCTATGGCCTGGTCTGCCAGGAAGACGGCGGAGTCCTCGACGATATCCTCGTCTACAAACTCGATGCGATGAATTTCGGTCTGGTCGTCAATGCCAGTAACCGCAACAAGATTGTCGCTTGGATCAATCAGCACGCCGCCAATCTGAATCCAGCCGACCACGCTGTCGACTTTGAATTCGAAGATCTGACCAGTACCAGTGCCATGATCGCCATTCAGGGACCCAAGGCTCTGGGGATTCTGTCGAGTCTCACAACGTCGACGATCCCGATCGGCTCCCTCAAATATTATTCCGGCTGCGCCGCCACCGTCGCCGGAATCGAAGCCTATATCAGCCGCACAGGCTATACCGGCGAAGATGGCTTTGAGATCACAATCTCTGCGGGCCCGACTCAATCGCTGGAACAACTGAGCACCACGCTGTGGGAGAAGCTGTTAACAGCAGGCCAGGTCGATGGAATTCAACCCTGCGGCCTGGGCTGCCGAGACACCCTGCGATTGGAAGCAGCAATGCCTTTGTACGGCCACGAACTGAACGAAAACCTCGACCCTTTAACAGCCGGCCTGGGCTTCGCGGTAAAACTGGAAAAGCCAAACTTCATCGGCCAGTCCGCCTTAGCCGCGATCAAAGCCAACCCAGGCGAAAACGTTCGAGTCGGCCTGAAACTCACGTCTCGCCGGATCGCTCGAGAGCACAGCGAAGTTTACGCGGGAGAAACAAAAATCGGCGAAGTCACCTCCGGCACATTTTCGCCAACGTTGGAACAATCGATCGCAATGGCCTACATCAACAAGAGCCACGTGGCCCCTGGGACCGCGATTGAAGTCGACATCCGGGGAAAACGCGAAGCCGCAACAATTGTGGTATTGCCTTTCTACAAACGCTCAAATTCGTGAGAGTTCTTAGTGATCAGAAACGTGGATAGAACAATCCGCCGTGCCACTGCTTCGGAGTCTTCGGAGAAGCAGTGGGGATCGCGGTACACGCAATGACGGGAACTTTCTTTTGCGGCGGATCATCGCGATTGACAGGTGACGGCTTATGAGGCTCTATTTTTAACCAACGATTTCCTTGGCCGGGACGCGATCATGACAGACGAATCCGGTAGTCTGCCGCGGAAGAACGTGAAACATTACGATAATGGCGAACCTCATTTTCTAACGTTTTCCTGTTACCGTCGGATGTCGCTGTTGTCTTCAGACCGAACACGTCAGTGGTTCGTTGAAGCCCTCAGCGATGCTCGAATCGTGCATGGATTTCATCTTTGGGCCTGGGTAATCATGCCCGACCACGTGCATTTGCTGTTGTGGCCACCGTTCGCATCGATTTCGCCAGATCCTCGGTCGATGCGCGGGCGCATTTGCGGAATTCTCTCGAGTCTCAAAAAGCCTGTTGGAGAAAAGGCGGTTGATTACCTGCGTGATAATGCACCTGATTCGTTGCGATTACTCAGGGTAGAGAATGCAAAACGGACCTATCACCGGTTCTGGCAGGCAGGGTCCGGGTATGATGAGAATGTGTCCGAACCGTCTGCGCTGCACGCGATCATAGAATATATACATCTGAATCCCGTTCGACGTGGTCTGGTCAATCGGCCTGAAGAATGGCCATGGTCCAGTGCCTGCGATTGGCTGGGCCTTGATCATCCTTTTCTTAGAATTGATCGAACCCTTCCTGAAACAGTCAGTGTACCGTGGAAAGTGCGGCGAGGTGATTAGCTGGATACATGGATAAAGATGGTTGTGCCACTGCTTCGGAGTCCACGGAGAAGCAGTGCGATTTGCGGTACACGCGTCGACGGGGGTGAATTCATCTTGCGTCGCGCCAAACATGGAGAAAGTTAAACATTTCATCGTTGTGCTGCAAACGGCACTGCTTCTCCGCGGACTACGAAGCGGTGGCACAGAGCGTATTTTTCAACGGTCAGTTGTTGAGACAATCATTCAGTTTCAATGTGGGTACCGCAAACGGCACTGCTTCTCCGAAGACTCCGAAGCAGTGGCACAGCGAGTTTGGTTCAACGGTTTTGAAGAGCGGGCGTCCGAACGGTTCAGACTACTCGGCCACGGCGACTCTGGGGCGGTTGTGTTCGGTGTCGCGTAGAAGTTCTCGGACCATCGTTGGGACGTTCCCTTCGCCAAACAGTATAAAGCCGATGGCGAGGTCGAGAGGGCGTCCTTCGGACCAACCGAAGAGGACTTCGGTTCGGTTGGGGCAATTGCGGCTTAACTCTCTCGCGATGACTGCGATCGTGTGAGCGATCGATGTCGCGTTTGTTACTCGAATGAGCAACAGATCCTGCTCCTGCATGATGTGCACGGTCGGGCGATTGAGAAATTCAGACGTGTCACCTCGTTCGACTTCTACGAATACGATCGGAACGTCTTTCGGGATCCGGTGATTCACGCGGATTTCGTCGGCTTTTTCAGAGACCGATCGATTGCTCGGGCGATGCGGGACTAGGATCGGGATTCCTGATTCCACCATGTCGAGCCACAGCATCTCGTCAGCTTGATCCTCGAAGTGAAATCCGTCGAAGCGGAATTCGAACGCTCGACGATAGCGCGAGATCCCTGCAATCACCAGAGTTCCGACAATGAAGAAGCTGGCGATCTTGACTCCGTCGGGACGCTCCCAGATGTTGGCCGCCGTCGTGTAGACGAAGACGACAGTCACCAGACCGAAGTAGATCATTCGTGCTCGATCGCCGAAGGTGCGTCGGCCATCACGCCAGACATGGACCAGCGACCCGACACAGGCACTGGTCATCAGAACCAGCACTCCCGTGGCATAGGCGCCCCCCTGTGCTGCCACATCGGCCTTGAAGATCAGTGTGACTGTCAGGTTGATCGCCAGAAAGACGAGGACCAGCGGGCGATAGGCGGCCGCCCATTCCGGGGCCATCCCATAACGCGGCAGATAGTTTGGAACCATGTTGAGCAGTCCGGCCATCGCCGAAGCACCCGCAAACCACAGGATCAGAATCGTGCTGATATCGTAAATCGTGCCGAAGATCGGACCAAAAAACGGGCAGAGAGGCACGGGGCTTTCCCCGTGAGCCAGATATGCCAGTGCCCGGTCGACCGCTCGCCCTTTAAGTTCGCGACCGGCGTCATCTACGACGACGTGTCCCGCCTCGTCCTTTTCCACATGGAATTCGTGGACGGGGATCAATGTGCCGGTCCCGGTGACAAATGCGGAACCAAGCAAGAAGACCGACATGATCAGGGCCGCCGAGATCAGGAGCTTACGCGTATTGACAATCCGTTTGTGTTCGTTCGAGGGGTCTTCGTCAGTTCCTTTGACAAGATGAATGTGCAGGACGCCCGTTTCGAAGCCTGACATTCCCAAGGCCAGCTTGGGGAAAATCAGGGCTGACAAGCCGATTGCCACCCAGATTCCTGACCCGCTGATCGAGGAATCTGTGATGTGGTATTGGCCCGCCATCACGGCCTGAGACCATTGCTGCAGTAACTCCGGTTTGGACCAGAGTTGAAATAACCCGGCACCAATCACCAGGAAACTCAATGACAGATAAGTGATGACCAGCACTGTGGCGACGCCAACAACCTCGTCGTATCCCTTCAGAAAAAGTGCTGCGAGCAGGACCAGCAGGAACATTGTCACAACAATCTGCCCCTGCATCCAACTGGGAGAGTATTGGACGTACAGCGGATTGCCGATCAGGTGAGCAGCGGCGTCGGCGGCTGATAGAGTTTTTGTCACCACGAAATCGGTGGCGGCGAAACCGACAAGGATCAGAACGACGATCTTTCCGATCCAGCCTCGGAACAACTGTTCAATCATGCCGACGGAACCGACACCGTCAGGGGTTCTTCCTGCGACAAAGTGATAAACGGGAAGTGCACCAAACAGTGTCACCAGAACGAGGATCAATGTTGCGACAGGTGAAAGAAGTCCTGCCCCTTCGAACGCAATACTTGGCTGATAGCCAAGCGTACTGAAGTAATCGACACCACACAGGCACATGATCAGCGGCCAGACGTAATGATGGCCACCACTGGATTTCTTGCTCATGGAATTTTCAGATGATTCGGATTGCGTATTGGGGCTTGTGCATGGGACTGCCAAATGGATGCACCTGTCGTCCATCATCATCGCGATTCCGCGTTACGGTTCGCAATGCCGACTACGAAATGAGCCCTGCGGAATCTGTTCGCCGAATGCGAGCCGTCCGGGTGCACTTTCTCACCCGGTATCTGAGTGGATTCGAGTTCACCAAACGGGGCTTCCCGAAAATCAGGGCCATTACGTTGATTTGTCTCTACGTGTTTGTGAATCCGCTGAAGCCTGTTCTCAGGGGGGGCTTACTCCCTTCGATAACAGATACTCTGCCACGTCCCTTTTCCCCCAGGAGATTGCCATCGAGAGGGCGTTGATTTGCTTTCCTGTGTTTCCCAATGGAAAACAACGATGGAGATCGGCTCCGTGAAGTTCCAGCAACTGAATCATTTCCAGGCAGTTCCGCTTGTTGCCCGTAATTGCATAAATCACGGATCGATCTCGATTGGGGTCAGCACCGTTTTCGAGAAGCAGTCGCGCGAGTTCCAGATGGCCTTCACTCAGGCACTTACTGAGGGGAGAAATCCTGGTAATCCCCGAAGCATTAACATCACAGCCAAGTTCGATCAGCAATTGAACCATTCGCGTTCCACCAGCGTTTCTGAAGTTGTTGATCACAACTTGTAACCAGGTGAAAGCCGGATCGGGTGGATTAATCCATTCTGGATGGTCCCGAAACAAATCTGAGACTTCCGTGATTTTTCCACTGCGAATCAGCCGTTCGATCTGTTGAACGAGTTCTCGGTCCATTGTTGAGCTCACCCTCGGCTGCCAGTCCTGTTGGTGTAAGACGGACATATTGTCCGTCGCGTATTTCGACGGACTGGAAGTCCGTCGTACAAGCCTCGTGATCCCCTCTCATTTCTGGTTGTTTGCAGCGCGGCGTGATCCGCCCCAGAGTGGGTTGGCGAGTTCCTTGCTCCAGGCTTTCCATTGCTTTTCCAGTTCGGCCACTTTCTCGGGATGGGTGGCAGCGAGATCGCGTGATTCCCCGATGTCGTCCTTCAGATTGTAGAGTTTCGGGGCGGTGACATTGCGTGACGAATCGTTGTCGGCCGTGCGATCGTATTGCACCAGCTTCCAGTCACCTTGCCGGATCGCGTTTTGCTCACCCAGTCTCCAATAGAGCGTATCGTGTGGCTGCTCCGTCGACTTGCCTGTGATGTAGGGCAGCAGGTTGACACCGTCGAACTTCCAGTCGGTTTTGACCGAAATTCCCGCTGCGGCCAATGCTGTCGGCTGAATGTCGAGTTGTATGACCGGGTTTTCGTACACCGTTCCGGCGGGAATGTGGCCTTTCCAGTGAATTAGGAAGGGGACTCGGATACCCCCTTCGAGCGTCGTTCGCTTGCTGCCTCGCAAGGGAGCGTTGCTGCTGGCATTGATGGTTGTTCCCTGCATCGTCGGTCCGCCGTTGTCGCTGATAAAGAAGATCACGGTGTTTTCTTCCAGTCGGGCGTTTTTCAATGCGGCCAGAACCTTTCCGACGGAGTCATCCATGGCGGATAGCATGGCGGCGTAGGTCTGTCGTGATTTCGAACTGATCGAACTGAACCTGGCCAGCCGATCGTTGTTCGCTTCCATCGGTGTGTGAACAGCGTTGAACGCCAGGTACAGGAAGAACGGCTGCTTCTGATGTCGGTCGATGAATGAGACGGCTTCGCGGCCAAAAGCATCGGTCAGGTATTCCGGTTCAGCGACTTTTGTTGTCCCGCGCAACATCGATGCTTCTTGTTTATCGAAGTAGGTGTGGGCACCACCCAGGAACCCGAAGAACTCGTCAAACCCGCGTTGCTGGGGATGGTGCTTCGGTCCGGCGCCAAGGTGCCATTTTCCCACCAGTCCGGTGACGTATCCCGCTTCCTTGAGTCGATTGGCGATCGTTGTTTCAGACAATGGCAGACCAATACCATTTCCACCACCACCGCCGCCTTCACCACCTGGATTGAATTCGTGCCCGAACCGTTGCTGGTAGCGAGCCGTCAGCAACCCGGCTCGCGCCGGACTGCAGTAGGGGCCGGAAACATATCCATTCGTGAATCGTGCTCCCCCTGCAGCAATGGAGTCGATGTGCGGAGTCGGAATGTCCTTTCCGCCCTGGAATCCGAGGTCCGCGTATCCTAGATCATCTGCGACAATGATGAGGATGTTGGGCTTTTGTGCCGACTCATTGGCAAACGCAGCGGCTGCAAGGAAAGTGAAGAGCGTGGCAACCATCAATGGAAACGAAGAAGTCCTGCCGGGCATCGAAAATTCCTCGAGGCGTGGAATTGTGGATCATTCGGCTTGGCAAGCCGACAGGAAGAATGATGCCTCGAACGAGTATCATTTTCCAGAAGAGTTGCAGATCCGACCCGAGAGCTGACTTCGCCCGCAACCCAGTGTGAAACTGCGTGCCGGTTTCACGCTGGTGGAACTGATACTCCATCGGTTGTCATTCAACGAGTGATGGAGACGCAACTCCGTTTGGGGTAGAAGATCGTCGTATGTCACGCACCCGGGGTTGCGTCGCCTTTCCGATCGGGTGACGCAGCGTGTTACCTCATCTGGGCCATACGTCAAGAAACGACGACGTTTGGCAGGGAACGCGGATCACGCATTCGATCAACGGCACTCGACCAAAAATATGACCAGGCAGGATCTGTGGTCCACATCCAACGAAGATTTCGATTCGGGCAATTTACTTTGCAGTCTCTGGCTGAAGTGCTGCCGGTTCCGGCTGTTTTGATGCGCCTGCTAACCATGAGGCAAGGATGATGGGGAACTCCTCGACACCATCGAGTTCCCATTGGTCATTCCGGCGTTTGAATGTGATGGGATTCCCTTCTTCGACAGGCATGCCGGGAACGCCGATATGGCTGCCGCGTGCCTCGTTTTCTTCTGTGGACAACATCTTGAGCTCTCCCCATTCGATTTCTTCTTTCGAGCCAGGCATTTCAGCAACTGGATGACGGAACTCCGCCACGGCTCTGAAGAACTTGCGGGATTGATCACCCAACACCTGACGAATAAATGGTGTCGCCTCAGCACGGAATTCGGCTCGCGAAGGGGGCTTCTGGCGAAACTTCAGAGTGATGGCGTCAAGTTGTGATTTCAATTCAGCCGATCGCAGGTTCAAAGTGGGAAGGGTCTTGTTCACGGAATCGATCAGCTCCGCACCTTTCTCGCCGGAACACGTCAGCAACATCAGCAACGAGAACTCATCACGCCCTTCCTCAGTGAACGAGGCCGCATAGGTGTGCCATTGGCGTGTGATCAGTGCCTGGTGTTGAAATTCAAAGGCGGCTTCGGGGGTCAACCTATTGTTGTACCGCCGGCTCCAGAATCGCCCCAGCATGAATGGGAATTTTGCTCCGGAACCTGTCGCGATCTGTCGGCCGCGAGCTCGCACATTCCAATGGTACGACCATTGGGTCGTGTTGATTTCCAGTTCAACCTCCACAGGAACCATGTCGGCGTCCCACCCGAGAATCGATGGGAATCCTGTGGCTTTGCTGGAATGTGTCAGCGAAAGTTCGCGAATCATCGATTCCCGTTGCGGGCCGACAACGATGGCATCCATCTTCTGCCAGAATTCTTTGACAAGTTCGGATCTCTCGCCAGAAAAGTCGGGGATTAATATCCGGGTGGTCACCTTCTTTTCATTCGCTTCGACCTTTCTTTGTAAATAACTGCATTCGAGGTCGTTGTATTTCATGGCAGTTTCATTCAGCAGCAGGTTGATCTTCTTCTGTTGTTCTTTGCCAAGTTTTGCCTTTTCTGCGAACTGCGGACTGAGGTGGATGCTTTCTGCCGTCCAGACGATTGGATCGACTTCAATATGGTCCCGCCAGAATCGACGCAGGCCTGAGGGGAGTGCTGGTGCTTCTCCGGAATCGATCATCTCGATGAACGATTCTCGCAACCCGTCCACGCTCCATTTAAACCATTTGCCTCGCCGACCGATGGAAATCTGAAGCGGCAGCAGACGTCCCCAGCCGAGGAGTTGTGGGTAGCGACCCGAGGTGGGTTTGCTTGTCTCGGGGCCCATGCCGGGCACCATGCTAGGTATGTGTTCCCGTGCCAGCCCCGCTCCAGCAGACGGGCTGAATGTCGGCGCTGGCATTGCGGAGCCGAACGAACCTTGAAACGATGGGGCCTCCCACTCAGGCGTCGGCGTGTAGAGTGGCAAATGAGTTCGAAGAAGCTTCTGAACAGAAATCGGAAGCTGAGTATCGATCGCTGTCCAAAGGTCGTTTTCCAACGCGACAATCTCAGTATCGAACCGGGAAATCGTTGTCAGTTGAGTCTCCCCTTTCATGGTGAACTCGGTATTTGCTGCTTCGAGTTTGAGGTACTTCTGGTGGATGTCGATCAGAATCTTTTCGAGAGTGGATCGTTGCTCTGGCGTCAGTTCGGACGCGCTAAAGACTCGCGGATTCAGTTTTACTCCATCGCTCGTGAAACGAACGATCGCATCCACTTCAAATACTTCGCGTGACGCCTCCTCAATTTGCTTCTGCCGCTCCTGTTCCGGCTGTTGAAAAGGCACCGGTGATTGTTCTGGGAGTGTTGCTGGCATCGTTGCTGGCACGGCAGCAGTCGTCCTTTCTGGGGGAGCAAAAGATGCCGTCGGCTGTCGCTCCAGCCACGAGATAAAGAAAATGGTGCCGACCAGACCGACAAAGATGCTCAATGCGATGACGACAGCCAGCGAAGTCAGCTTGCCAATTGACAATCCCATGTTGCCTGTCAGCCATGATTGAACTGGATGTGCCGTTTTCGAAGACGCAGCGACATTCGCTGAATTCCTCAAAGTCTCCACGTCTTGCTTGACGGCACTCGCCTGCTGATAGCGGCGGGCAGGTTCCTTTTCGAGTGTGCGGAGAACGATTTCGTCCAGGCGGACATCGAGCGAATACTTCTGGGAGGGTGGGGCGAACCGGCCGAGTGGCAGTTCGCCTGTCAGCAGTTCGTAGAAGACGACACCGAGCGAGAAAATATCGGCTCGATGGTCGATGCTGCGGCTTCCTTCCATCTGTTCGGGAGCCATATAGGCGGGGGTTCCCATCACCTGATGTGTGTCGGTCAGCGTCGGAAAATTGGCCGCTCTCCCCAGCAGTTTGGCCAGGCCAAAGTCGGCGATTTTCACTCGGCCTCGTTTATCAATCAAAATGTTTTCGGGCTTGATATCCCGATGGACAACTCCTTCCTCGTGAGCAAATTGCAGGGCATCGCAGATTTGTCCCACGATTCCGAGTGCTGCCAACGGCGAGATATGTCGAGGCGGTTCTGGCGTCGCAGCCGCTTGAGAGACCGCGGTCAGCTGAACCACGCTATCGCCAGATGTGCCTGACTGAATCGATGCCGAAGTCGCAACCAGGCCGGCTCGTATGGCCTGTCTCAGGGTCACGCCGTCAACGAACTCCATCAGCAGAAAGAAAACTCCGTCACGCTGGCCGAATTCAAAAACCGTGACGATATGAGGGTGGCTGAGTTGTGCCAGAGTGCGAGCTTCACGCTGGAATCGTTCGGCAAAGCTGGGATCGCTGGCGACATCATCCGGAAGAATCTTCAGGGCGGCCCAGCGGTCCAGTTCTTTTTGTCGAACCTTGTAAACCGCCCCCATTCCCCCCTGGCCGAGCAGTTGGACGATTTCCAATTGAGGAAATCGTGGTGCCAGATCCTCAGGAGTTGGTGGTGTCCAGTGCCGCCTCCCCCCGGAACCGATGCTGCCGGAACCAGGCTCGCCTGCCGCCCCCATCATAGTGCTGGGAGACATTCCCTGTCGCAACAGACAGGCAGGGCAAACCCCCGGTGGAAAGTTTGCTGGCAGGTCTCCTTCACATTGCGGACACTTGTCAGCTTCGGTCATGATGTCACCCGTTTGATCTGTCGTGCGTTGAGAAAGCGGGAATTGTTCTGTCGAATTCCCTCCCTGCTATCAAGAGAAGAATCTTTCGAAAAACGTGACGGGCTTTTCGCGGATTTCTAGTAAGATTCGTCCAATACCTGAAATCATGTTGGTTTGGGAGCTGCGATGACACCTCTTTCGTCCGTACCTGTTCCCATGGGACCGGGCAAACCTTCACCACAGTTTGCGACGACGCGTTGGAGTCTTGTCCTGAGCGCCCGGGATAAATCGGCCCCGGATGGCGCTGCCGCGCTGGCAGATCTTTGTCGAGCCTATTGGTTTCCCCTGTACATATTTATTCGTCGGCATTCGCGCGACGGGCACGAAGCGCAGGACCTGACTCAAGGCTTCTTTACGCGTCTGCTCGAAAAAGATTTTCTGGACGATGTGCAACCGGAACGAGGCCGCTTTCGATCGTTCCTGCTGGCGGCGATCAGGCACTTCGTTTCGAATGAACGGGACAAGCAGCGTGCCGACAAGCGAGGTGGCAATCATCGTCATGTGTCGCTCAATGCGATGGATGTCGATTGGGAATCGGGCGAGTCACGGTATCTCACGGTTCCCGCCCAAAACCTGACTCCCGATCGCTTATTCGAACGTGAGTGGGCTCTGGCACTGCTGGAACGAGTCCTGTTGCGACTACAGGATGAATATGCCGCTGCAGGGAAGCGTGACCATTTCGAGACACTTCAGCCGTTTCTGTCGACGGATCGAGAGAACGCCAATTACGCTGATGTTGCGAATCAACTGAACTGCACTGTCGAAGCCGCTCGAGCCGCCGCGCGTCGCATGCGTCAGCGCTACCGTCAACTGCTGCGAGACGAGATCGCTGACACAGTGGCCTTCCCGGAGCAGATCGAAGAAGAGATTCACCACCTGTTTGATGTCCTGTCAAACACCTGAGTGAATCAGCCTTGGAGTCGCGATAGTCGTGGTTCGCTCCG
>CAIWEX010000923.1 GCA_903911795.1 uncultured Schlesneria sp. | reverse complement strand
TTCGTCGATTTACTGCCGAACGTTCAAGGTAACTTGCCCGCGATCAACGACGGGCTTCCGATCAACACGCCAACACTTTGAACCACCAGCGACTGCGGGTCAAGTTGACCATCTCGTTCGGCAATTCACAGGTGCTTAACATCAACCGCAGTCTTCCATTGAAATGCAGCGAGAGAGGTATTCGTCAAAAGTGGTGGCCAGCAGATATATGTTGTCGTATCCGGCAGGTTTCTGAGGAAGCGACTGACTGCGTCGGAGCTTGAGGTAGTTCCGAATACTGTCAGGCATGCCTGGGTAGCGAAGAAGGAGCTCTTTGTCGCTCCTGAAGGCACGCAATTCCCCATCGAGAACATAGACGGCGCCTCTATCGATTCCCGCTACAGACAGACAGGTGTACTTTGCGAAGTTACCCGTTCCGATTGTGATCATATTCCTGGGGGTGATCGTGGAGTCGAGCAATCCGTAGACCTCGTCCGCGACGTGGAACTCAGAGTTAACGTGTGAGTCTCCCAACGGATTCGGCTCATCGCACGGGCAGCAAATATCACCCCACCATCCGCCACATTTTGCCAGGAACAGCCGGTACGACTCCGGAAGCGACACCCCGATCGCAACTTCAATGCGTCGGATATTGCGTTTCGCGCGTTCTTCAGGCGGTTGACAGTGAATTTCTCGAAGCCGCTTTCGATAGTCCATGATTTGCAGCCGAACTACAATTAGACGGAATCTTTCTTTTCTGGAAACTTGTCAATTCCGTCTATTTTGGCGAGAAGTCCGTCCATTCTGGCAACGCGTCTGCCTATTTCGGTGACGCCCGCAACCGTTGGGGGTGGATCGAATGGCAGAACCTGTTCGTCTGACAGAATTTTGGGCACAGAGACGAAGTGTGTCAACTGCTGTGTCTCCAAGAAACACAGAAGCCACCAAGACACCAGGTCGCGCCGCTCTGAAGAACAGTCCGCAAAATACGGATCATTCTCGACTGTTGAATCAGGTGCGGGCGAAAATACGCGTGGCTCATTATTCCATCCGGACCGAATCGGACCGAATCGGCCTACGTCAACTGGATCTGAAATCTGACCGTTAGCAAGAGACGCTATTGCGAATGAGCCGAAACAGATTATGACCGGTTATAGCCGATGGAACCGGACGGTATCGCGGGTCATTGAATCTGTCACGCCAGTGGGCCGCGACACCTGCGCGTCGTCTTTTCGGACGATGAAGTGTGTCGAGTTCTGATTGCAGTACAGCCCGATGGCCCGATGGCCCTTACCTTCTGATTCTCGAAATCCTGTATGGGTCGGGATTGCGATTGCTCGAATGCTGTCGACTGCGCGTCAAGGATATCGACTTCGACCGACGACAGATCATTGTTCGCGAAGGGTGGCCCTGCTCGCCTGTGTTGGCTGTTTTTCTCGGGGGCGGGAGGGCGAGGCTCCCGCCGAGCCGTGATCTGGTAGCGATGTCCGACTTCAAACCCGGTTCGGCAGGAGCCTCACCCTGAGTTTCAGGCGCATCTTTTATTCCTTTTGAGTTGGAGCTGATATCTGAGTGCCGCGGCTTTTGCGCCATCAATCATTAGCTGCAGTTTTTCCCACCCGCGCCACAGGACGATCCATCC
>CAIWEX010000922.1 GCA_903911795.1 uncultured Schlesneria sp. | reverse complement strand
TTGACGACAGAAATCAAACTCGATCGAACGCCCGTGACGCCTGCCGCAGTTCCCGCAGAAAAGCTCAAATACGAACAGGAATTCCTCGAAAAAGGAAAGAAGCAACGCGAAGAACAAAAGGCAAAGGCTGCGAAATAAGTTTTTGCAGGAGTGTCATTGGCAACGTCGCCATAATCGCTCCTGGAGAATTTTCAACGCTGAAAGATTGAGTTGTCTGCGTAGCCACATTCGCCAGAACGTGGGGGAAAGCTTTGGACTTCCCCCACGTTTTTTTTGCGCGTCGGGGTCGGGTCTACGAGGTCGAAGTCTCCCGCCAATCGTAGTTTCCCCGTCATATGACTCCTGACGCGAACCACGCCAGGCAGTGATCAGGATTCGACGACCATGACCGAATTCTGGGCTTGCCGACGATAGACCAGGGAGCGAACAGTCGCCACGGCGATGATGGTGGGACCGACGGGACCTGGCGTCAGGCAGAACCACCAGACAAGGCCGAGCAATAGCCAGGCGATGCTTGATCGGGTGTTCAGCCATTCTCCCCAGTCCAGACGGATCAATCGCCGGAACACTGGAATTGCCACCAGGCAAAGCAGGCATGCGCCGACTCCGTTCACCCAGCGACTATCCAGCATCCAGAAATTGACCGATGGATTCTCCAGAGAAACGGCAACACGCATGGCATGAGGAAGATCGACAAACTGCTCATTCAGTTGCATTCCCCTTGCTTCCACGGAAGTCGGCGTGCCAGTCTGCGCAGGAGGCTCGAGTTGATTCAATGTTGCGACCATTCGATTCCACCGTTCCAACAGTGCAGGCATTGCCGCATCGGATCTCGCCAGTCCCTTGGGAAGTCTCGCGGCGATCTGGGATTGCAGGTCGAAGATCAGCCGTCGATTGGCGGCGGCAGCGCGCGGATCGCTTCCAAGGCTTTCTTGTCGCCCCAGCAACATTTCCAGGCGATCCAGTGCGGCATCCATCCAGTCGAGTTTACGAGCCCCATCGCGGCTGATCGTCATGCCATCCCGAAACGGAATCACGGTGACCAATGTCTTTGCGACATCAATGTGAATGGCCCTCGGTAATGTTTCGTTTTGAATCCGTGCCAGTCCGGTGCTCTGAGGTGTTGGCTGTTGCCAGTTCAAGACCAGGAGCGATTCACGACCACCCCCTGCAAGGGGAATCAACAGCTTCCCCTCCACAGGAACCGGCAGCGGAAGTGGTCGTTCGTCCAGAAAGACGGCAACCATTTGAAAGCCATCGGGAACTTCGAACTGGATGGAATCCCTCGTTTGCGAAAGATACGCCCGAGTCACTCCGAATCGGCCCCCCTGCTCTGTCAGCCAGAGAGAATGGTCCATCAATCGAATCTCAGGGTGTTCCAGATGTGTTGTGGACTGGTTACGCCGCAACCGAATCGGTTGTGAAGTGAGCTGGTATTCGGCCGACGTTGCCTCGGAGCGGAATTCATCGAGGATTTCCTCGGCCCAGGCCGGGGATTCATCCGGCTTCAGTTCAGTCCCCTCCAGCGGGGTCCAGGCGTCTGCCGGTCCGATCATCAGGTGAATCTGTTGCGAAATCGCTTCCTGAGGTTCCGGGAAAGGGAGTTCCCAATCCCCTTTGGCTGGTTCGTCAACGACCGTGTCGAACGAGATGAGAACCTCACCAGGATCGGGCATCAGGGTCAGGTCGAGGCGACGAAGACCATCGACTGGTTCGTGCCAGTTAGCTTCTGCTCGATCAACCCGCACGCGCGCTGGATCATAAGTGGCAGGGAACAGCACACCCATTCGCCGCGGTGATTCTCCTTCGGGTGCGAGCTTTAACTGTCCCGCAAGTTTCCACATTGCCCCGTCGCCCCGCGTCAACGCAGCGGCCGCTCGCACCGTACAACGTGCCTGGACAGCAGAAACTCGAATGGAAGTCTTGGGGTCTGGGTCAGCGGTCTGATACCGAGCGACCAGTTGTTTCCCGTCACTTTCTACGGACTCGTCGGGCTCGAACGGGGGGACTCCGCGCGGAAGTGTCAAATCGACTTCGACATCGGACTCGTGAAACAGTTCCCAACGAGATTCGACCAGTTCCGCTTCTTCGCAGCGGACAAATGGAAGCGGTGTAACACGTCCATAGCGGGTTGGCAGGCTCCCTTTGAGGACCAGTTGCTGG
>CAIWEX010000921.1 GCA_903911795.1 uncultured Schlesneria sp. | reverse complement strand
GCTTCCGCAATCCGAATGGCCCCGCTTTTCACTGGGGACCGCGTTGTCTGTCGCCGAAACCATCGAGGCGTTTTTGCCGCACGCCGACGTGGGTCTCAAATGGCCCAATGATGTCTGGGTCGGTCGGCAGAAAGTCTGTGGGATCTTGATCGAACAACCCGAACGGGCCGCAGGCAAACTGGTCGTGGGGATCGGCCTGAACGTCAACACAAAATTCGCGAACGCTCCCGACGATTTACGCGTTATCGCGACATCCATGCACGATGTCTCTGGCCAATCATTCTCGATCCAGGATGTGCTGGTCCGCTTGTTGCAACGCTGGGACATCAACTGCGCTGCTCAGCGATCCGGCGAATGGGATCTGCGGCGACTCTGGTCGCGTTTGTGTGTCCTGAGTGGACATCAGATTAGAATCACGTCCGCCGGAGGCGAGCAAACAGCACCTTGCCAGGGGATCGCTGATGATGGAGCTCTGCTCCTGGCGGGTCGCGATGGAGTGAATCGCTGCTACGCGGGAACAGTTCGAATCGTTGATTGAAGGGCCGACACCATGAGTTTTCGCAACCTGTTTTTCTGGCTCCTCTCTCTGCTGGCGCTATTTCCGACCGGTACTACAGCAGCACCCCCGAACATTGTCTGGATCGTCAGCGAAGATCATGGCCCTCACCTGGGCTGCTACGGTGATTCGTTCGCAACCACTCCAAACGTTGATCGCCTCGCGTCACGCAGCTTGAAGTTTTCCCGCTGCTGGTCAAACGCCCCGGTCTGCGCTCCAGCCCGGACAACGCTGATTACAGGAATCTATGCGACCTCAAGCGGTGGCGAGCATATGCGCAGCATGGTCCCGTGCCCCAGCGGGAAAGCGATGTATCCCCAGTTCCTGCGCGAAGCTGGCTACTACTGCACAAACAACTCCAAGGAAGACTACAACGTCGCCAAGCCCGGCAAAGTCTGGGATGAGTCGTCAAAGAAGGCTCATTGGAAAAATCGTCCTGCCGGTCGTCCCTTTTTTGCTGTCTTCAATTCGGAGAAGAGTCACGAAAGCAAGATTCGCACCCGTCCCCATACGGCAATCCATGATCCTGCGAAGGTAAGGATTCCCGTCTATCATCCCGATACTCCAGAAGTGCGCCAGGACTGGGCTCAGTACTACGATGCCGTCTCTGAAGCAGACGCCGATGCTGGCGAACGTCTGAATGAACTCGAAGCCGCGGGACTCGCCGATGAGACGATCGTTTTCTATTTCTCCGACCATGGATCGGGAATGCCTCGCAGCAAGCGCTGGCCGTACA
Organism: uncultured Schlesneria sp.; assembly: GCA_903911795.1. GTDB lineage: Bacteria > Planctomycetota > Planctomycetia > Planctomycetales > Planctomycetaceae > Schlesneria. Next base: position 2,920 of record CAIWEX010000921.1, on the reverse strand, counting down.
ATTCAGGTCTGCATGTTCCTCTAGTGATCCACATCCCGGAAAAATATCGTGACTTGCGGCCATCGGATTATGTTCCCGGAGGTACCTCAGATCGACTTGTAAGTCTCATCGACTTCGCGCCGACGCTGCTGAGCCTGGCAGGGGTCAAGCCTCCTGAATGGATGCAGGGACACGCCTTTCTGGGAAAGTATGCGACGCCCCCACAGCCGTATATTTACGGTTTTCGTGGTCGAATGGACGAACGCTATGACTTGGTTCGAAGTGTCACAGACGGTCGATTTGTTTATGTTCGGCAGTATCTTCCTCACCTGATCTATGGCCAGCATGTCGATTATATGTTTCAGACGCCGACAACCCGCATCTGGAAACAACTGCACGACCAGGGTCGACTGACACTCGCACAGGATGCCTTCTGGAATAAAAAGCCCCCGGAAGAACTTTACGATTTGCGGAACGATCCGGACGAAGTCCGCAATCTGGCAGATTCAACGGAACACCAGCCAATCAAGTTGCGGCTTCGCGCCGCTCAGCAGAAGCTGGTTGCTGATATCCGCGATCTCGGATTTCTGCCCGAAGGGGAGCGATTCGTTCGTTCACGCGGGCATTCGCAATTCGACATGGCTCGTGATGGAGATCGTTATCCGTTTGAGCGAATCTTTGCCGCTGCAGAACTGGCATCGATGATGGAACCGTCGGCAACGCCAGCATTGAAGCAGCAGCTGAAAGATCCAGACTGCGGCGTTCGTTACTGGGGCGTGATGGGGGTTTCCATGCGAGGTCGTGAGCACATCATGACGGCACAGCCAGAGCTTCGGACCTGTCTGAAAGATTCGTCACCGGATGTTGCCATCGCCGCTGCGGAAGCATTGGTTTCATTGGGTGACGATGCTGACCGGGATCATGCGTTGAAGCTTTTGATCGGGCGAGCGAACTGGTCCGCGAATTCGGTTTTCGTCTGTATGGCGGCGATCAATAGCCTGGATGCGATCGGCGACAAAGCTACCAGTGTCACAATGGCGATTGGACAGTTGCCGACGAAGGGGCCTGTCACGGATGCCAGATATGCGGACTACGTGCCACGGCTGATCAAGGATCTTGAAATCAAACTTCGAAAGTAATTTCACGCACGGATTACCGGTGGCGATTCCAGCTCAGCGCCAGTGGAGCGGCGGCGAACGGGAACAGGCAGAGTGAGCCCACTCCGACCAACAGAATCGCCATCGGAATCGATCCCTCCGGATTCCTCAATACTTCAAAAGCCGTGATTGAACTGATTCCCAGCCAGGCCGTTCCCGCAATCGCCCATTCACGATTGCTAAACAGCTTATGGAGCTGGGCGATGTAGAAAACGCCGCCAGTGACGGTCACCATGACGATTCCTGTCACGAGCTGCGTGATCGAGAACAGTTGCTGTTTTGATTTAGCATCGAGCATGAACGACCCCGCCATGACAGAGAGATACACGGCGATACATCCGCAGATTAACCACGCCAGGAATGTCTGACGCCCCGTCATGTACATGGTCGCGAATACCCCGGTGACCGCCCACTCCAGAAGCAGAATCGCAGGGAAACACCACCAATGCGAAAGAGGCCCTTTGAACAGTTCCTGAGTGTTCCTTGTGACGACAAGTGCCGATGCGATGATTGCACAGAATACCAGGTAGATCCCCCAACTGGTCACGTTGACTCGAGCCATCACCTTCAACATGACGCGAGCTAATTCGCGGCTTGCCATCGGACGACTCGCCAGGAAATGCCCCATTTCAATCGACGCGTCCGCCCGGCCGAAATTTCCGATGATCAGTCCTGCAAGCATTGCAGAAACGGAAAGGACGACGCCCCCGACCAGTATGTGAATCGTCAGTTTGTGGAAATCACGTTCAAATATCACCCAGGCAACGGATTGAAAAACGAGTGCCGCGGTAACAACACTCGGCAGAGCCCAGCCCTTCTTTCGCCATTCAAACCAGAACTGGGCCTCAGCAGCCGACTTGAACACTGGGGCAGGTCGCGGATTGCCCAATTGCAGGTGGGCCATATCGACGTTCATCGCGGTAAACAGTTCGTCCCATCGGCTCTTCAGCAGCGACTCACCACACCGCAAACGACTGACTCCAAGAATCGCAACCCGGTGCGCGACGAAAGCCATCACAACCAGTGGGATCGCTTCCAGAAGTATCATCAGCGGATGCAATGTCACCACGAATACGGACCGAAACCTGAGAAAGAACCAGATCCCAAAGATGCCCCCCGCAATCGCCACACTTACAATCTGAAGCGGAGATTTCTCGGATATCCAAAGCGACGCCTGAAGCATCGCCAACCCCACGGGTGCGGACAGCGCCGGCCAGAGCATCGGCCATCGGACATCAAACATCAGATTGATGAACAAGGCATTCAAGACCATGCAGCCTGACAACAGAGCCATCGCAGGCAGCATGCGCCAGGTGACAATTGTCCATGTGTCAACTGGAAGCACTGCAATCCGCGACGTTTCTGTGTGCACCGATAAGATGGCTGCACCGATTCCAAATATGCTGAGCAGAATCATTCCAAGCTGAAACGAAGTCATACTGGGATCACTCAGGTCAACAGGACCATTCGATCGCAGGGCCGACATTAACAGCGAGCAAAAGAGATTCACCCACAGGAACGAGAGTGCGAGTGCATTGCGGCACCGCCGAATCAGTTCCCAAGTCATCGCCAGTGGTATGGACGTCATTATCAGTTCTCCATTCGCTGCGGTTGTGAACAGTCGCAGTCCGAGGTTTCAGGTCAATACTTTGTTGTTCTTGTGTGGACGGGCCTGGGCCGAAGGGAAGGCCCGGTCTTCCCCTTTTTCCGGGGCTTCGCGAAGACGCTCCAGCCCCAGCCGCGAAGACGTTCTGGCGCCGGCCACCCAGCAACTCCCTCATCAG
>CAIWEX010000920.1 GCA_903911795.1 uncultured Schlesneria sp. | reverse complement strand
CCCTTCAAACGTTCGGGCCTGTCAGAACCCGGTCACATTCGCTTGTTCGTCTTTGCCTGAACGAAGTATCAACCACGATAAGGCCACCCCAGTGAAATAAACCATTCCTCCGGCCCAGACAACATCAGAAATGAAGTGGCCCCCCTGGACCACGCGAGTTAGTCCCATGCCACAGCCAAACAGGAAGCCACCAATCAGCCAGGCTGCTTTCCAACGAGGACGATTGCGTCCCACAATAAAGGCGGGCGCGATCAAGTAGAATGCCACTGCCGCATGGCCTGATGGAAACGATGAATTCCGACTTGGTTCCGTTGCCCAGGTTCCTACGGGAAGAAACTCTTTCTCGCCATCAAATACAGAACACTGCAGCGGTCGCGGACGGCCCCACAGATGCTTGAATCCGACGTTGACGATCAACCCCGGTCCGATGACCAACATCAGAAACAGAAACAGGCCGGCTCGACGAATTTGTGTTGACTGTCGCCATTCCGGCCGTGGCAGAATCCACGGTCCAAAGAGTGCAACGATGGCTCCCATGATTCCAACGACGAACGATGGCAACGTCCCTTGTCGATAGATCGTCAACCATGGCTCGGCCAGTTCGTAGGTCCAGATTTTCTGGGACCGATCATAGAACATCCCAGCGACCCGCAGATCCAGATCCGTCCAACGGATCAGCAGGCTGAGCGCGATCAGACCCATGACCGGGCGAACAATCGGCCATTGATGCTGAAAAACGCCGTCGCTTTCAGATGCCACCGGCCTGGCTTCGCGCGGTTCATCGGGACGATCAGCGGCACCCGTCGAGGGCAAGGCTGATAATTCCAATGGTGTGACAAAACTCCCCGTGGTCATTTTCTACTCGGTATGAGTGTTGATTCGTCCATTTGAACAGCAATTGAATCCTGAGACCGTCTTGCAGGCCATTCAGACAGTCTCTCCCCCCGCCAGATCCGAAACTGACGTGACTTCGTCGGACCGAGCGGTACGCTGACTGTACCAAGATCTTCAATGTCTGCGAATGCCTTTGCCAGCCGAAGCGGGACGACAGCATCCCCTTCCGTCACAATCAAAGCGTCTCTACCAGTGGCATTTTGGGGACCACCCCAGACATCATGTTGAGAATCAATCACCTCGCCGACGTTCCATCGATAGACATGTGGCTGGCCCGGTAAGTAGTAGGCGAATTCACTGACAGGAGCACGCGAAGTTGCCGCAACCAGCAAAACCTCACCAGCGGAATCCAATTTTCCGAGTTTTTCGGCAATGAGTCGTGATGCCGTTTTCCAGCCTCGCAATCGAGCAGTCGGATCGAGACGGCTTCCTGCAAGCTCTGATGATGGCAGGACGAATGGTGCGGACGCCAAGGCAATCGCCATGGCGCCCCCCAGACAAACCGCTGGAAACATGGCCGCGCGACATCGATCCAGGGTTGCAGACAAGGTGATCTCACCGCATTTCCATGCCGCCATCGTCACCACGCAAGTCAGATGCAGTGCCGCTGGCCAGTTTGGCTGGACCCGCTGTACCAAGCTTAGCACGGTGATCGCAACAAATGGAAT
>CAIWEX010000919.1 GCA_903911795.1 uncultured Schlesneria sp. | reverse complement strand
CAGCGGGCACATGGACACGTAATACTCGCGTCCGGCCTGAACCCCACGGATCGACGGAAACAGATATTCAAAACTCGCCACGACACCCGCGCCCCATGTGGAAGTGAAGAAAATGACTTCCACAGTATGACAGTTGACTTCCACCGCGCCAACCGATTGGGTAGTCTGCTGGTGTCCGGTACGCCGCTCATGCTTGCCATCAACCATCATCGCGGTCGATCGCACAAACATGCGTTGGCAGAACAAAAAGGAAGATCAAGAAAGAGGAGACCTTCGGTCGGGTGTTTCGGCGGGGTCGGGAGACCCGCGCCGAACATGAAGACAGAGAGACCCACACCGACCATTTGTAGACATCAACGCTGAATACGAGAATCATTGATCAAGAGTTTGCCCCTCATGCCGAAACCCCTCAATTTCGACGATGCACTGGATCAAATCCAGAGAATGTTCCCCCGACCATGAGGTCGTCGTTTACGACGGTGATTCGGGACAGGAATCGGGAATTGTCGAAGCATCGGATGGCACTGCAATTGCCTCGTTCCGGCTGACGCTGAAAGAACGGTCTGAAGGTGCGATTCCGACGGTCAAAAAGGTTCGCATCGGAGCGGTGGGGCAGTTCTGCGGGACGTCCGGCGAAATCCAGGCGTACGAGCAATCACAATCTGACCCCATCTATCTCGACTATAACGCAACAACGCCGATGGACCCGCGTGTCTTACAGGCGATGATCCCCTGGTTCCTCGCCCCCTCCAACGCTGGCAGCCGGACTCACATTTACGGGCAGCGTGCGAAAGAGGCCGTGGAAACCGCCCGTCGACAGATTGCCGACCTGCTGAATGCCCCACCGGAAGAAGTTTTCTTTACGAGCGGCGCGACGGAAAGCAACAATCTGGTCATTCTCGGCTTGGCCGATCATGGCCTGAAAACAGGCCGAAAGCACGTGATCTCCACCGCCATCGAACACAAAGCGGTGTTGGAACCGCTGGATCGAATGCGACAACTTGGGTTTGAGGTGGATCTAGCGCCAGTGACACGCGGCGGCTTTGTGGAACCGGAAACGATCCAGCGTCTGTTACGGCCCGACACGCTGCTGGTGAGTGTCATGCACGCCAACAACGAAACCGGCATTCTGCAACCAGTCCACGAGATCCAGCAACTGGTTGCCGGAACTGAAGCACTCTTTCATACGGATGCCGCACAAACATTCGGCAAAGAAGTCCCCGCGCTGCGGTCCCTGAAGGCCGATATGGTTTCTGTCAGCAGCCACAAGATCTACGGGCCTCAAGGAGTGGGAGCCCTGCTGGTCCGCCGCCGCGGCATTCAAAAGCGCCCGGTCCAGCCGTTGTACTACGGAGGCGGCCAGGAGCGAGGCCTGCGCCCCGGCACAGTCCCCGTCGCTCTGACCGTCGGCTTCGGCGAAGCAGCCCACCTGGCGGGCGAAGAATGGCAGTCCAACCGAGCCGCCGCGCTCCAGATCCGTCAGCAACTCCTGAATGACCTGAAGGGGATCGAACATCAAATCAACGGCGACCCAGGACATCAGCGAGCCACGAGCACGCCTCGTGAAGGCGCTCCGGGATCAGATACCGAACGCCATGCTGTTCTGCGTGGGCGACGACTGGCAGTCCAT
>CAIWEX010000918.1 GCA_903911795.1 uncultured Schlesneria sp. | reverse complement strand
GCCGCAGGCAAAATTGTCGAGGCGTTTGGATTGATCGCATCGGTCGTTGAGGTCGCCTTCAACACGGGCAACGTCGTCACGCTGCTGATCATGCTCGTTATCGGGATGGGAATCGTTTCACTCTGTGTCAGATACATCCCTCACAACCGCGTTGGCGTGATTGAAAAACTCTGGTCCGGCCAGGGTTCACTGACCAATGGTCACATTGTGTCACTCACCGGAGAAGCGGGATACCAGTCTCAGTTGTTACGAGGTGGCCTGCACTTTGGGTACTGGCGCTGGCAGTACCGGATTCATCGAGCTCGCCTGGTGACAATTCCTCAAGGAGAAATTGGCTACGTCTATGCGCGTGACGGTGAACCACTGTCACCCAGTCAGACCCTGGGCCGAGTGGTCCCCTGCAATGATTTTCAAGATGCCGGGCCGTTCCTGGAGCCCGCCGAAGGTCAGTTGCGAGGCCAGCGAGGTCGCCAGCGAGCCATCCTGCGCGAAGGGGTCTACGCGATTAACCCCGCTCTTTTTGTCGTGATCACTCAGAATGTTGTCTACGTACTGCCGCAGGTGCAGGAACTGCACGAACGGAAAGCGGTCAGCCAGTGGCAGGAAGAATTGCGATCGGTGAATGGATTCCAACCGGTCGTGATCGGTCGGAGGACTGGCGCTGCCGATGATGCGTCGGCCGAGTCTGTCAGTGGTGATGACACCATTGGCATCGTCACGATCCATGATGGCTCGTCACTGGCAACTGGAGAACTGATTGCGCCTCCTGTCGGTGCCGACGGGATCGCTGAACATGACCACAATAACTACCAGGACCCCGAAGCCTTTTTACTGGCAGGAGGAAGGCGCGGTCGACAATACCAGACGCTGACCGACGGAACCTATTTCATCAATCGGTGGTTTGCTTCGGTGGAAACGATCCCCAAGACAGTTGTTCCGATCGGGCATGTCGGCGTCGTTGTCAGTTACTACGGTCGTACAGGAAGCGACCTTTCGGGAGCCGCGTTTCGCCATGGAGAACAGGTCGCCGAAGGGGAACGAGGTGTCTGGGAGCGTCCTCTGGGCCCCGGCAAATATGCATTCAATTCGTATGCAGGCAACATTGTGCTGGTCCCCACGACGAATTTTGTGCTGCACTGGATCACGGGTCGCTCTGAAACTCACCGGTACGACGAGAACCTGCGATCCATCGATCTGGTAACTCGCGATGCCTATGAACCGACACTGCCACTCTCGGTGGTCGTTCACATCGATTATCAGCGAGCCCCCAGTGTGATCCAGCGGTTTGGCGACGTCAAAAAACTGATCACTCAAACCCTGGACCCGCTGCTGTCAGCCTATTTTCGTGATATTGCCCATCGCAAGACGATGCTGGAATTGCTGCATGATCGTGACGTGATCCAGCGTGAAGCTCAGGCGGAACTGCGTCGCCGGTTCCATGACTTCGATATCGAATGTGTCGATGTCCTGATCGGAAAACCAGACACGGCCGAAGCGGATGGCAAGATTGAATCGCTGCTGGAACAACTGCGGTTGCGCCAATTGTCGATCGAACAATTAGAAACGTATGAACGTCAGCGTGAGGCCAATGACAAATTGCGAACCCTGAACGAAGCCAAGGCCCAGGCCGAGATGCAGACGCAAATGACCAATGCCAAGCTGCAGGTGCAGATTGCCGAAAGCAAGGGGGATGCCGAACTGGCATTGGCTCGCCGCCAGAATGACCGCACGATCATGCAGGCTCAAACGGAACTGACGAACACGCGTCTGAAGGTTCAAATGGCGGAATGCGAAGGGGACGCAGAAGTCGCTCGTGCCCGTCGTCACGCGGATCAAGTCCGTCTGCTGGCGGAAGCGGAGAGCCAGAAGAGTCGACTGGGGGGACGAGGTGAAGCGCAGCGCATCCTGCAGGTCGGACTGGCAGAAGCCAGCGTGCTGCAGCGCAAGATCGGTTCGTATGGCGATGCGAGGCTGTTCGCTCTGACACAAGCCTCACGCGAGCTTGCTAACTCGACTCAACCCCTGGTCCCAGAACGGATGTTTACGACCGTGAACGGAACCGACGGTGGTTCTGCTGCGGGGCAAGGGCAGGGGCTGATGGGAAACCTGATCAACCTGCTGATCGCCGAGCGATCGGGATTTTCACCGATTACAGGGCGTGACCAACCAGAACTGGAAGACCTGATCCAGCGACTAACGAGAGATTCGGTCGCAACATTGGACGAGAATGCCAAACCGGTTCAGTGAGGATTTTTGCGGCTCCCGGTTCCCCGTCGTTGGAGTGCCGGGTTGCCGCACGACTAAGAAGTTTGGCAGCTAAGGTCGCATTGTTTTAAAAACGTCTCGTGACTTCGACACCCCGGTTTGTTCGACCATTGAAGACCGCTGGAAAGCTTTCAGGTAACGGCACAATTGCTGCCAGCCTCTCGTTCTATCAATACTACGTTGAATCTGCATTACCTGTTCTTGTTCTTGAAGGTTCTCAAATGACACATTTTGTAATGACTGCCTCACTACTGGTAGGGGCGATTTCGGAAGATGGGGAGCCGTCGAGCGTCGGTCAAATCATGGCGGTCACTTCTCTAATTGCCGTCATTTGCATGGTGTTTATCGTCGGGAAATCAATGTTCGGAAAAGCCAGAACACTTCAGGACAAGGCGATTGAACAACTGGACGCGACGGCCGAGCACATGCATCGCGTCGAGCAGTCTATGGCCGTGCAAGAGGCGCAGGGAGCAAGGATTGTCGAACTACTGGAATCAATCGACAATAGTCTCAAGCGACATGCTGACTAACCCACAGACGCAACCGCGCCGCGATCACTCACTGAAACAGATGATGCCAACCGAGTGGCACCCAACGCGGG
>CAIWEX010000917.1 GCA_903911795.1 uncultured Schlesneria sp. | reverse complement strand
GTAACCGTTCACACCCCGAAACGGTAAATTGGTCTTTTCGCGATTCGTCAAATGAGCGACATAATCATCATGTCGCAAACAGGCCCAATTCAGCTTGAGATTCCTCCCGAGATTGAGCGGGAAATGACGCCGGCGGTGCGCGACTTTTTTGAGCGTATGACGGCTTTTTGGCAGGCTCGGTTGAACGAATGTGAAGCTCGAATTGAGGAACTGGAGCGAGAGGTCAAACAACTCCGGAGTCCGCATGATCAAAAGCCGGTGAAGCCGGCCCCGAATTTGGATACTGGGTCGGCAGCGTCCAACGCTCCCGGTGCGGTCGATCCACCGAAACGTCGACGGGGAGGACAGCCGGGACATGCGAAATCGGCGCGTCCGCTGATTCCAACCGCCCAATGCGACGAAGTCCATGAATTCGTTCCCGAAGCGTGCCGGAAGTGCGGAGAAGCACTTGATGGTCGCGACCTGGATCCGTTGCGGCATCAGGTTTACGAATTGCCGGTCATCAAGCCGATCGTCACAGAGTATCAGCTTCATCGATTGAATTGCCCGTGCTGCGACACGACGACCTGCGCGGTACTTCCCGCGGGAGTTCCCACCGGTCAATCGGGACCGCGTCTGATCGCCTTTTGCACGCTGTTGATGGCGTCGTTTCGGCAGAGCAAGCGCCGCGTGGCCTACTTTCTGGAATTGCTGAACATCCCCGGTTGCCCGAGCCTGGTTGTGAAGATGCAATCGTTGGCAACGAAGGCTGTTCAACCGGCCTACAAACAACTGGAACGGGCGATTCCGAAGCAGGATGTACTCTATATCGATGAAACGCCCACAAGCGAACAAAACAAAAATGCCTGGATCTGGGTTGCCGTCGCACCAACATTCACGTTTTTCGCAGTGCGACTGACAAAGGCGGCCTCCGTGATCCATGAACTCCTGACACTGGAATTCAGTGGAACGGTCGTCAGCGACCGGGCCAAAGCCTATCTTTGGCTGAAGTTTCACCAATGGTGCTGGGCTCACCTCAAACGCGATTTCGAAAAGATGGCGGCGGCAAATGGAAACGCGGGGAAGGTGGGCCAAGAACTTCTCAATCTGACGCACCAGATGTTCCACTACTGGCATCGGTATCGAGACAGGACATTGACACGGATCGGACTGAAGCGGATCCTGAATCAACTCCACGGACAAATGTATCTCTTACTGGAGGAGGGGCGGGATTGCACGCACGCACCAACCGCCGGGACCTGCGAGTCTCTTCTTTCGAAATACGACGCGCTCTGGACGTTCAAGGACCAGCCGAACGTCAAACCCACCAACAACGATGCGGAACGGGCACTCCGTCACGGAGTCATTTGGAAGCATCTCTCGTTTGGAACACAGAGTGACGGAGGAAGCCGCTTCGTCGAAACCATGCTCACCATTGTTGAGACGTGCCGTCAACAAAAGCGAAACCCTTTCGAATATTTGACGAAATCAGTCGCACGTTTCCTCGAAGGAAAAAAGCCGACTCCACTCCTTACCAAGGTGTGAACGGTTACCCGCGTTCGTCGCGAAACGGGGCCGTGACTGCGAAGGTTGTGTCATCCCCCTTGCGCCGGTGGTAACGCCCCCAGGCGTCGGTGCGATTGACCAGATGCGTGAATGTCCACTGCGCCAGTTCGCTGGCGCGTTCAGACCATTCATTTCCGATTCGCTCCTGATAATCCATGGGACGCATTTCCCGTGACGATGTAACGAATTCTGGCGAACTCCATTGTAGTGACGAGTGACGCTTTCCCCAATCTGACGAACCCGATAGGATTCGCCACTGCCCGGTTGCGGGCGAATGTTCAAAGTCGACTTGGGAGTGCGGAGTATCTGGTCATGTTTGATGAGCGTTTTCCCACCATTCTGCTGTTTGGTGCTCCAGGTGTGGGAAAGGGGACGCAGGGGATGATTCTCGGCCAGATCCCCGGTTTCTACCATTTGTCGTGCGGCGACGTCTTTCGTTCATTGAATATCAACTCCCCCGAAGGGCGTGAGATTTACGAATTCAGTTCGCGCGGCCAACTGGTCCCAGACGAATTGACAGTCAAAATCTGGAAGAAATCGCTGCTGGGGCATATTGCAATTTCTCGATATCGCCCGCCCGACGAACTGCTGGTTCTCGACGGAATTCCGCGAAATCCCCATCAAGTTGAAATGCTCAAAGACACAATCAATGTCCTGCACATCATTTACCTCGTATGTGCCGACATGGATAAGATGATCGACCGAATCAAGCGTCGGGCCATTCGGGATAATCGTGCCGACGATGCCAATGAAGAGGTCATCCGATCACGTTTTGAGGTTTACCAGAAAGAGTCGGAGCCGGTGATCGGTGCCTATCCTGCAGAAAAAATCTCGCAGATTGATGCGATGCGATCCCCTGCCGAAGTCTTGGTCGATGTCCTTCAGAAGCTGATCCCCGTCCGCAAGGAGTGGCTCGCCAACCTGCCAAATCAGCCATTCTAGATCCTCCGGCGACCCGGGAAAGAAAATCGTTCACCACGTTGGCTTTCGGTGTGCTGTCAGAGTCGGTACGATCTTCCCAAGTTACGGAATACTCCTGAATCACGCGGATCGGCTTTTCGTCAATCCGAGGGTGAGTGGTATACTGTTTCTTGATTGGTGGCGTGGTAACTGCCGATCAGCCTGCCGGTAATGCATTAATGTCACGCTGGATGCCATGGCATCGAGCATCCAATTTTAGAAGCGGTTTTTGACTCTTGGCCTTAGGGAACCCGCGTGGAGCACTCACGCAGTCGTCCCAGCCGATGCGTTGAGTACTTCTAAGCAGCAGTAGGAATCCACTATGAATCCAGAGCCGATTGCCGTGACTGGCATCAGCGCTCTGTTCGCAGGCTCTCCGGACGTGGCTTCATTCTGGCGCAACATCGTCGCCGGGCGCGATTTGATTACAGACGTGCCGCCATCGCACTGGTTGAGTTGCGACTACTACGATCCTGATCCGCATGCTCCAGACAAAGTCTATTGCAACCGCGGTTCATTCCTCGATTCCGTCGGCTTCGACGCCCTCAAGTTTGGACTCCCCCCCAGCAACGTTCCCGCAACCGATACGTCGCAACTCCTCGGTTTGGTTCTGGCTGACAAGCTGTTTCAGGACATCGCGCCTGACGCCCTGAGCCGGATCGATCGCGAGCGGATGAGCGTTATCATCGGGGTCACCGGTGCTACAGAACTGACCGCCCACATGTCCGGCCGGATGGCGCGACCTCAGTGGGAACAGGGACTGCGCGATAGCGGACTGCCGGATGAAGAAGTCAAACGGATCGCCGACCGAATTGCCGCTCAGTTCGTTCCCTGGCAGGAAAGCACCTTCCCGGGACTGCTCGGGAACGTCGTCGCTGGTCGAATCGCAAACCGCTTCGATCTGGGCGGAACGAATTGCATCGTGGATGCCGCATGCGCCAGTTCGCTGGGTGCGTTGTCGATGGCAATCAACGAGCTTCGGCTCGGTCAATCCGATATGGTGATCACGGGCGGTGTCGATACGCTCAACGATCCCTTGATGTATCTCTGCTTCAGCAAGACTCCAGCACTTTCTCAATCCGGCGACTGCCGTCCATTCTCGGATCAGGCAGACGGCACTTTGATGGGTGAAGGCTTGGCTTTACTGGCCTTGCGGCGACTTTCCGACGCGGAGCGTGATGGTGACCATATTTACGCGGTCATCAAATCGTTGGGCTCATCGTCCGATGGACGCTCGAAAAGCGTCTATGCTCCGCGGTCCGCGGGTCAAGCCAAGGCCTTGCGTCGAGCCTACATCGGTGCTGGCTACGACTCCACAACCGTGGAACTGGTCGAAGCCCATGGAACCGCCACAAAAGCAGGTGACCTCGCAGAATTTCAGGGACTTCGAACTGTCTTCGGCGAACAAGCGAATACTCCTGAACCGTGGTGTGCTCTCGGCTCAATCAAGTCACAGATTGGTCATACCAAGGCAGCTGCGGGTGTCGCGGGACTCGCCAAGGCAATCCTGGCGCTCCATCACAAGGTGCTGCCGCCCACGATCAAGGTGCAGCGAGCCAACCCACAGTTTGAAATCGAATCCAGCCCCTTTTATTTGAACACTGAGGCGCGACCGTGGGTCCGTGGTTCGGACCACCCCCGTCGTGCGTCGGTCAGCTCATTTGGATTCGGTGGCAGCAATTTCCACGTCGCTCTCGAAGAATATACTGGCCCCGGCGTACACCCCGAGAAGGCGGTGTACGTCCCCAGCGAACTGATTCTGGTCAGTGCGTCGTCTGCGACCGAACTTCAGGCCCGACTGGCAACAATTGCTCAGGAATGCCAAGGTTCGAAAATTCCCAGCGATGGGCTTTCTCGACTGGCGCAACGAACGCGTCGTGAATTCCAGTCGACGCAGCCTCATCGAGTTGCCATCGTTGCGGAAACGATTCCACAACTGGCTCAGCGACTTGGCACAGTCGAGCGTCATCTCGCCACCAATCCTGCGAAGCGTCTCTGGCTGAACGAAGGGATCTACTATGATGCCCAATGCACACCAGGCAAAATTGCCTGGTTGTTCCCTGGCCAGGGAAGTCAATATGTCGGGATGGGACGCGATCTCGCGTTGACGTTTGATGCCGCACGAGAAGTCTGGGACCATGCGGCGTCGTTGCCAAGCTTTGAAGCCGCGCCACTGCATAAGTTCGTCTTTCCTGCACCCGCATTGACTGACGAAGTCCGTGCCCAGCAGGCGAGCACACTACGGCGGATGGAGATTGCTCAACCTGCTATTGCGGCCTGCAGCCTCGCGGCGACGCGGGTTCTGCAATCGTTCGGGCTGCCGATGGATGCCGTTGCTGGCCACAGCTTTGGCGAACTGACCGCCCTCTGTGCGGCCGGATCGCTCGGTGAACCTTCGCTGATTCCACTCGCCCGACATCGTGGACGAGTGATGGCTGAAGCGGCCTCTGCCGGAACCGGTATGACGGCTGTTCGCGTATCGGCCGACGAATTGGCTCCTGTTCTGAAGTCGTATGCCGGCCGAGTTGTCCTTGCGAATCGGAACGGCCCTAACCAGATGGTCGTGTCAGGCGAAACGGTTGCGCTCTCCGAACTGGAAGCGGAATTTGCCCGCCGCCAATGGGTCTCACAGCGTCTGAATGTCGATGCGGCTTGCCATTCCCCCTGGATGCAATCGGCGGTACCGAGTTTCACTCGCGAACTCAGTGCGGTACCGATGGAGGCACCGCAGTGTACCGTTGGCTGGAATGCCACCGGTGGGCTCTGGTCTGGCAAAGCAGACGGGCTCGCTACGGGACAGGCTCAGCAACTGGTGAGTGAAGTCCACTTCTACGAGATGATTCAGGCACTGTACGACGCTGGTGTTCGAACCTTCGTCGAAGTCGGCCCCTCGGCCGTCCTGACAGGTCTGGTCAATGGGACGCTTTCACAACCCGACGTGCTGGCAGTCTCGATGGACCGTCAGAATGTGCGTGGTGTCACTGCGTTGTGGCAGGCACTGGGGCAGCTCGCCGTTCAAGGGGCGACATTGGACTGGGCCAGCGCCGAACGAGCCATTCCCATTTCATCAACGGTTGCAGAACCCGTTGATGAACGCCGGACGATTCAGATCTGTGGTGCCAACCCCGGTAAGCCGTATCCGTCCAATCGGACGACGACGTCCGGCGTGAAATCGCTGGATCGAGTTATTCCTGCTGCAGTATCAATTTCTGCTCCACCGGTTGTGACATCTCCTGACTACGTCGAACGGCCTGCCGTCCAAACGATTGCGGCAGAGGTGGTCGACGAGCCTGGCGAACACGTCGGTAGCTACGACCATGATTTGATTCTGAGAGAACCCTATATCGTCAATGTTGAGTCCTTTGATGCCGACTTCGAAGTGGACTTCGATCACGGTGTCGACAGACCGGAAAATACACTCATGCAAGATCCGACAAACGATCCCTGGTTGTCTGCGTTTCGTGAGATCCAACTGCAAACGGCTCAGGCACACCAGGTGTACCTGCAGACGATGTCCGAAACTCACCGTGCGTTTCTCCATGCGGCGACTGGGCAGGGAGCAGTCAGCGGTCAGCGATCGGCGGTCAGTAATGTGACGCCGATGTTTGCACAACCTGTTGCTCCCGCATCGCGCATTGGTGTCTCGGTGGCACCTGTCGCGCAGCCAATTCATGATGTTGTCGCGCAACCGGTTGTCGAAGCACGTGTTTCCGCACCGACTCCGGCACCCGTGGCACAACCGCCAGCGCCGGTCGTTGTCGCCGCTGCCCAACCTGCGGCATCTGCCAAGCCGGTCGCTGCGGGGCTCGACCTGGCTGCCGTCCGGTTGCTCGTTCTTGATGTTGTCGCAGACAAGACCGGTTATTCGACAGAAGTTCTCGATCCCTCGCTGGAAATCGAAGCAGGATTGGGAATCGATTCGATTAAGCGAGTCGAAATCCTCAGTGCTTTGGTTGAACGACTTCCACAATTGGAAGGAATGGACCTGACCGACTTCGCGACCTATCGCACGCTGGGCGATGTGATGGCCGCCGTCGAAACTGCAGTACAGGCAAAGAGTGGTGTGGCAGTAAGTCCCTCGCATGCTCCGGCATCTGCATCCACACCTGCAGTAGCGACTGCCGCTGCAGTGGATATCCAGCAGATCCTGATGAGTGTTGTGGCCGACAAAACTGGCTACCCGCAGGACTTGATCGATCTCGACATGGACATCGAATCGGGCTTGGGAATCGACTCGATCAAGCGAGTGGAAATCCTCAGTTCCCTGATCGATCGTTTCCCCGAACTGGCCGCCGTTGACGCGATGGAATTCAACAGCCAGCGCACACTTCGCGAACTGCTCGCTAAAGTCGATCAGTTCCGACCCAAGTCTTCAGCACCTGCCTCCGCAGCAACTCCAGCGGCCACGGTTCAGTCATCTGCACCAGCCAAGCCTGCGGTAGATCACCGGGCCATGTTGCTCGAGATCGTGGCGGACAAGACTGGTTATCCACAAGATTTGCTTGACCTTGATATGGACATCGAATCTGGTTTAGGAATCGACTCGATCAAGCGTGTCGAAATCCTGAGCTCCCTGATCGATCGTTTCCCTGAGCTTTCGAGCGTCGATGCGATGGAATTCAACAGCCAGCGCACGCTGGGTGAACTGCTCGGTCGCGTCGATGCCTATCTGTCGCCAGCGGCGTCAACACCGGCCGAAGCGGCTTCGGGTTTACCCCCAGATGTCACGTCAAATGGGTCATCAGAGCACCGTTCCAACGGCTCTGACTTAAAAAAAAACGACCTCGCACCGGGCATCACTCTCAAGTGCCGGTCGGTCGAACTGATTGAGTCGGCAGTTGCGGGCTTTGCACTCCCCGGATTGGTTCCTGAAGCTGTGGTTGCCATCATCACTGGCAGCCACGCTGATCCTTTCACGCGTGAGACCGCTGGGGAACTGCAAAAGCTTCTGTCAGAGCAGGGGATTCAAGCCCGGGCGACAGAAGTCTTGCCACAGAATGTGCACGGTGTCATCCATCTCGGTGGAATGACCGAATGCACCGATGCGACATCCGCGGCGACACGAACATGGGAAGTCTGTGAATCTGCCCAGCAGTTGCGTCGAGCCGTCCCGAATGACCCCGTTGTATTCGTCACCGTTCAAGATACGTCAGGTCGATTCGGGCAGACAGCGTCCTCAATGGGGAAAGCTCTGAATGCTGGCCTGGCGGGGATTGCGAAAACAGCCCTGCGGGAATGGCCAAACGCCTCGATCAAGGCAATCGATCTGCAACGACAGGGACGGACTCCTCAAGAGGCTGCGGCGGAAATCGCTGATGAATTGCTGCTGGGTGGAACAGAACTGGAAGTTGCGATCCCCGCGGATGGACCGCGTGCGACGCTCTGCTGTCGCGATTGGGAAGTCCCTTCTGGTTCAATGAGTCTCGCGGGCAAATCAACACGTCCAACATTTGTCGTTTCCGGTGGTGCTCGTGGAGTTACCGCAGCGACATTGATTGCACTCGCACGGCGAATTCAACCTCGCGTCGTCCTGCTGGGCCGGACGCCACTGAACGAAGACCTTTCGCAATTCACAGCGCATGCGAACGAGTCCGCCTTAAAGAAGGCGCTTGTGGCCGATGCCAAGAGTCGAGGTGGTGCGATTGATCTGGCACAGATTCAGTCGCGTGTCCGTCGAATTCTCGCGCAACGAGAAGTCCAGAAGACCATCGACCAATTGAAGTCGGTTGGTTCCGAAGTTCGTTACCTTCCCGTCGACGTTCGTGACGAGAAGCAACTGCAATCCTCACTGGAGGAGGTCCGTCGCACGTGGGGACCAATTCGTGGTCTGATCCACGGTGCGGGCGTTCTCGCCGATAAGCGGATCGTCGACAAGCAAGCGTTCCAGTTTCAGGAAGTCTTCCAGACCAAGGTCGATGGACTGCAGGCTCTGCTCGATGCCACGGCATCGGACCCACTGGAATGGATCGCGCTCTTCTCATCGATCACCGCACGGATCGGGAACGCCGGTCAATCGGATTACGCGGCTGCGAACGAAGTTCTGAACAAGATCGGGCATTACGAATCCCAGCGCCGCGCCGGAGCCTGCCGCGTACTGTCGATCAACTGGGGAGCCTGGAACGGCGGCATGGTTGACGAGTCCATGAAGGGGCACTTCGAGAAGCAAGGGGTCTCGCTAATTCCTATCGGAGCAGGTGCTGAGATCTTCGCCGACTTGATGCTGCAACCGCAGACTCCGCCCGTTGAAGTCGTCGTGACTGCCGAAAAGAAGGTCGACGAACGCCTGCTCGCCCCGATTCCCGCCTGCCTCGATCGCATCTCGGTGGAACTCGCTGTGAAGCGATTCCCGTTCATGGAGAGTCACAAGGTCAAGAATGAGCCCGTCCTGCCGCTGGTACTGGTGGTCGAATGGTTCGCGCGAGCCTTGCGACAACGGTATCCACACCTGACGCTGCTTAGCCTCAACGATCTGAAGGTTTTACGTGGCGTTTCCCTCGGCGACGAGAAGACAGGGCGACTGTTGCACGTAGACTTCACAAACGTCCATCAGAATGGCACGCTGACTCTGCAACTGGAACTGCGCGGTCCTGATGAAGTCGTCCACTACCGATGCCAGGCGGAACTCGATTCCGGCCCCGCTTTGATGACGAATCCAGCATCGTTCCAACGTGGCAGCGGTGCCAGTTGGCCATGGACAATCGAACAAGCCTATGATCAACTGTTCCATGGTCCTGATTTCCATGTCCTGCGGTCACTCGATTCAATCGGTGAAACCAGTGCCAGCGCGACTCTGAACGGTGTTCAATTGAAGGAATGGGAAGGTGGCCCCTGGACCACCGATCCTGCAGCCCTCGATGGTGGCCTGCAAGTCGCACTGCTTTGGGGAATTCACCGGACAGGTCGTCAATCACTCCCATCCGCCATCAAATCGGTCAAGTTCCATCATGCTGATGATCACTCGGCGTGGGTTCACTGTGACGTGATGACAAAGGCTGTGGGCCCGTATCAGCACACGTTCGATATCCACCTGACATCGCCAGCGGGTGAGCCGATCGTCGATCTGATTGATGTCGACATGACACTGTTGATGGCTCCATTGAAGCGCTAACAAGATATCACCCGGAAGATTCGCAGGTCGCAGGGAACATTGCCGATGCCGTTCAGTCCCATAGCAATCGTCGGGCAGGGATGTGTCCTTCCCGGTGCCCTTTCTGTGGACGAGTATTGGGATCTGCTCTACCACGGCCGCACGGCCATCCAGTCGGCCGATCCTGGATCCTGGAGCCTCGATCACCGTCGCATCGTCGCCCACCCCGGCCAGGACCTGGTAAATCGCGCCGTCACCGACCATGGGGGTTATGTCAGCGGGTTTGCTGAGAAATTTGACCCAACAGGTTTTCAGTTTACCGAACAGGAAGTTCTGGCTCTCGACACCAACGTCCAGTGGCTGCTGGAATCGTCGCGGCAAGCGTTGGCGGAATGTGCACGTACGGGAATTGCCGCCAACCGCCAAGCGATGATCGTCGGGAATCTCGGATACCCAACTGCTCTGCAGAGTCGCCTTTGCGAATCAATTTGGCTCGGAAACAATGGGTTTTCCACGAATGGATTCTGCGGAGTCGGCCAGGCGTTTCATGGCAACCTGGCAGAACTCGCAGGCCGCGGGCTCGGTTTCCAGGGAGCCTCCTACGCGGTCGACGCCGCCTGTGCATCATCGCTCTATGCGATTCACCTCGCCTGTCAGGCCCTGCACGACGACCGTGCCGATCTGATCCTGGCGGGTGGAACCAACAACTCGGACGACCTGTTTCTGCACATCGGGTTCTCGACGCTGAAGGCACTCAGTCCGACCGGTTTCAGTCGTCCCTTCAGCCTGCAAGCCGATGGACTGATTCCGGCTCATGGTGCAGCCGTTGTTGCACTCAAACGATTAAACGACGCGATTCGTGACGGCGACAAGATTCTGGGAGTCATCCGTGGAGTCGGTGTTTCCAACGATGGTCGTGCCGGAGGATTCTTGTCTCCCGCCCAATCGGGACAGGCTCAAGCGATTCGGATGGCGTTTGAGAGTGCCGAATTGAATCCGGCCGATGTGCAAGTCGTAGAATGTCATGCGACTGGAACATCCGTTGGCGACGGCGTCGAACTTGCCGCGCTGAACGAAGTCTTCGCCGGGGCAATTCCGCTACGCATTGGTTCACACAAGGGGAATATCGGGCACGCGATCACCGCTGCGGGTGCTGCAGGGTTGCTGAAAGTGCTGGGGATGTTCCGCCACCAGACGTTTGTTCCAACCGTTCCCGGTCAGAACTGGCGGCCTGACTCGCAATCCTCAGCAATGCAGATCTGCGATCGAGTTGAACCCTGGCACATGCAAGGGATTCGACGAGCCGGTTTAAGTGCCTTTGGGTTTGGCGGTGCCAACGCCCACATAATCGTTGAAGAGTGGACCGGAAAGCCATCGGCTGTCTCTTCGGCATCCCCCAGAGTCGATATTGGAGCGACCGAATTCGCGATTGTCGGAGCAAGCACGCTGACGGGGGCGAGTCGTTCATGGAACGAGTTTATCCAGATTCAGCGGCAACCGGCTATCAACGGCGACCGCACGATCACCGACTTTCAGCTCTCTGTTCGGGACCTCGGCTTTCCACCACGCGATCTGTCTATTTCCATGCCTCAACAGGTCGGCATTCTGGCAGCGGTTCATGACGCGATTAGTGGGGTAGCCGCACTTTCACATCGGACTTCTGTCTTTATCGGTACCGATGTTGAACCGGAAATTTCGCGTTATGGCTTGCGATGGCGGTTCCCTGAACTGACCTCTGAAGATCCAGAGCGGATGCTGAAAATTGATGCGGCGTGGTTGCAGGGACTCAACGCCGTTCTGGTCTCCAAGCTGGAACCCGCGGGTGTGACCGGAACCATGCCGAACATCCCCGCTCACCGAATCAATGTGAAGCACGATTTGCAAGGTCCGGGCTTCACCGTCTCTGCCGGGAAACTTTCCGGTATCCGATCGCTGCAGATCGCCATGCGAGGTCTCGCGAATCACGAATTCGACGCGGCAGTTGTTGGTGCCGTCGATCTGTGCAGTGAGCCGATCCACGAGTATCGACTCCAGAGTCAATCACGTTCGACAGCGCCGTCATTTCCCGGCGATGCAGCCGTCGCATTTGTCATCAAGCGGCGCAAAGATGCCGAGGAGGCAGGCGATCCGATCCTGGGCCTGATTCGACTTCAAGAAGCTGAAAATGTCACCGAATCTCGGCAAGTGGCGAGCGACAAAGTGACCGCACGATTCGGTGATTGCGGCGCTGCGGCTGGACTCCTGGAAGTCGCCGTCGAATGCGCGATGCTGCTGTCCGGCTCTGTCAATCATACCGTGATCAGCTTCAAGCCTCCGGGTGTCCCTGCTGTCCATGTCGAACTGATCCCAAGTGGTTCGAAAGTGCGGCCTTCTGCGAAAGAGATTTCATCGGAACAGCGGCTGGTTTTTCCGGCTCATCCACCGCGGTTGGTCTTTCCGCCATTGGCTGGTGCGGCTGTCGGCCCGATTTTCCCAAAAGCGCCTCCGAGAATCGAACCGGTCCCTTCGCGTTCCGACCCTGCCGCCCCTGTGGTCAAGCCTTCGTTTGTCGTGCCCCCCGCAGTCAAGCCACCCGTGATCGAACGTCCGTTTCAGCCCGCTCCACCATTACCTCAACCTGTTCCTCCTTCGCGTGAATCGGTACCTATGTCAGGCCAGTCCAACGTCGTTTCATTGCATGCTCAGTACCTCGAAGAACTGACACGTAGCCATCAGATGTTCCTTGCCGGTCGCGCCAATGTGATGCGAGGCATCCAGGCTCAGAGCCAGGGAACGTCGCCACGCGTCCTTCCACCCTCGGCTCGAACCATTCACATCCGGGATGCAGTTCCTCCCACTCCACCGGCACCTGTTGTCCCCCCATTGGTTCCGCCCGTTGCACGTGTTGCGCCCCCTGCGCCTGCGGCCACCATCTCCGTACCGCCTGCCGCGGCTTCTCCTACGGTGATTGTTCCCACTCCGCCAGTCGCACTTGCAAAGCCTGCAGCCAGTCGGCCACCAGAATCGACCAAACCTGCCGTCAGTCGCCGTGCGCCGCGTGGTCCCAGCTTTTCTCGAGAACAGCTGGAAGTCCTCGCAGGTGGCAAAATCTCCGAAGTTTTCGGGCCTCTCTTTGAACAGCAGGATGGCTTCACGCGACAAGTCCGGATGCCAATGCCGCCCCTGCTGCTGGCAGATCGAGTCACCGGGATCGATGCGGAACCGGGCAAATCCGGAGTCGGCACGATCTGGACGGAAACCGATGTCACCTGGGATTCGTGGTACCTTCACCAGGGGACGATGCCCGCAGGCCTGATGATTGAATCAGGTCAAGCGGACTTGCTGCTGATTTCGTGGATGGGTGCCGATTTCCTGAACCGCGATCAACGTGTCTATCGCCTGCTCGGTTGCGAGGCCACCTTCTACGGTAGCCTTCCCAAGCCCGGCGAAACGATGTGCTATGAGATCTCGATCGACGGGCATGCCCGACAAGGGGACATCCGCCTCTTCTTCTTCCACTACGACTGTCACGTCAACGGAGAACTCCGTCTGAAGGTCCGCCATGGTCAGGCGGGGTTCTTCTCCAACGAAGAACTCGATAACTCAGACGGAGTCCTATGGGGTCCTGAAGTTCGCGAATTGATCGACTCACGCGTGGATGCGCCAGCCATCACCTGCGAGTACTCGCAATTCGCTCCTGCTCAACTGAAAGACTTCTACGAAGGAAACATCCACAGTTGCTTCGGCCGTGGCTTCGAACGTGCTGATACCCACAACCGAACTCCGCTGATCGGTGGTCCAGAACTCAACTTTATCGATGTGATCCACGCCTTCGATCCTGCAGGTGGACCGTGGAAACGAGGCTATCTGAAAGCCGAACGGACGATCCGTCCTGACGACTGGTATTTCACCGGGCACTTCCTGAACGACCCTTGCATGCCGGGCACGCTGATGCTGGAAGCCTGCCTGCAGGCAATGTCGTTCTACCTGACGGGGCTGGGACTGACTCTACCTCGCGATGGCTGGAAGTTTGAACCGGTTCCCGATTCTGCCGTCAGTATGCAATGCCGTGGCCAGGTGACACCAAAATCCAAGAGCCTGGTGATCGAACTGTTCATCGAGGAAGTTCATTCTGGCCCCGATCCAATCGTGTTTGCAGACCTGCTTTGTACTGTCGACGGCATGAAAGCGTTTTACGCCAAGCGGATGGGACTGCGACTGGTCCCCAGCTGGCCCATCACCAGCAACCCCGTTGTGATTGATGCTATAGCCGACGCCACAGCCGTCGCTCGCGGAGGTGTCCGGGGCGATTACGAAGCCTTCCTGAATTGTGCCTGGGGTCGCCCTTCGGTCGCCTTCGGTCCCGATTATATTCCGTTCGACACTTACCGCCGCACACCACGGCTCCCCAGTCCCCCTTACCACTTCATCAGCCGAGCGACACGTATTGACGCTGATCCGGGGAACGTCAAGCCGGGGGCTGAAGTCGAAGTCGAATACGCTGTCCCACGCGACGTCTGGTACTTTGACCAGACGCCTCAGCCGACCATGCCCCTTTCCGTACTGATGGAAGCCCTGCTGCAACCCTGTGGCTGGCTGGCGATGATGTCAGGAGTCGTTCTGCGAGCCAAACAGGAACTCTATTTCCGTAACCTCGACGGAAAATGCACGGTCTACGCCGACATCACTCCCGACACAGGGACTCTGAAAACCAAGGTCCGCCTGATTCGCGCATCGACCGTCGGTGAAACGACGATCATGTTCTTTGAAATGACCTGCACGGCAGGGACAAAGCCGATCGCCAAATGTGAAACCTCGTTCGGTTTCTTCACGACAGCGGCACTCGCACAGCAGGTTGGGGTGACGGTGCAGGAAGATGAGCGGACGCGAATCACGGCGTTGAAAGCTGCCACGCCGGCACCTGATTCCGTCGGGGTCGTCAAGGTTCCAATGCTGGAGATGACAGATCAGGTCTTGGAATATTCGACCAGCGCCGGACGACACAAGGCCGGCCATATCTGTGCGGTTCAGATCGTCGATCCCAAGGCCTGGTACTTCAAGGCCCACTTCTATCAAGACCCGGTCCAGCCAGGATCGCTCGGCGTGCAGGCGTTGCTCAATCTGCTTCAGGAATGGCTGCGGCGATCGGTCAGCGATCAATTCCAGAATCCGCACTATCAGCCCGTTGCGCCTGATGAAGAAATGGTCTGGACATACCGCGGACAGGTCGTGCCAACGGCACAGCGAGTTCACCAGTGTGTCGACATCATTGAACTGAAGCGAGACGACAACGGCATCACCGTCATCGCCGAAGGAACTCTGTGGGCCGACGGACTGGCGATCTATCGATTGCCGCGGTTTGCCGTGCGGATCACGGAAGGCCAGGCGTCCGCCACATGCACGACGTCCGCTCAGCAGACGTTTGAACGGACGCTGAACATCAACAGTGAACCGTGGTGGAAAGACCATTGCCCGACTCATGCTGTCCCGACGATGCCATTGATGGGGATCGCGAACGAGATCGCTCAGGCGGCTCAACGAGTCTGGCCTGCTGGAAAGGTTGTCGGGATTCGGCAGTTGAATCTGGAGAATTGGCTGACCTGTGTCTCGCCAACAACACTCAAATTGGAATCTCAGATCGTCGCGGGGCGTCCAGAATCCGGGAACTGCCAGGTTCAGGTCAACATGCGAGCGGTCTCGTCAGCGGGTGGCACCGAGAAATCGGTTGCCGTGGGGATTGTGACTCTGGCGGACCAGTACTCCCAAGTTGCCATACTCAATCCATCAACGGACGGTCTTGAGTTGCTGCCGGATTCGTACGCCGACGCCAGTCTGTTTCACGGCCCCGCATTTCAGTTGGCCCGGCGGATCTGGTCCGGTACCGGTCGTTCCGTGTCCGAGATCGTGATCGACGCATGTTCCATTCCCACTGGAGCGATCCATCCGGGCCTGCTGGATGCCGCGTTGCACGGTATCCCGCACGCCAACTGGTCGCACTGGTGTGAATCCACAAAGCCGGGACTGGCAGGTTTTCCCGTTCAGTTGGAGCGAATCGACTTCTTCGGTCCGGTCCCCGCAAATGGAAAAATCGTTGCTGAAGCGACACTGCAGGAAGTTCACGCGGCAGCAACGCAGTTCTCAATCCTGGTTCGCATTGTCGTCAACGGAACCGTCTGGTGCGAGTTCGTGCTGCGTGAAAAGCTGTTCCCCATGGGAGCCTTCGCTGGAACGCCCCTGGTCGCCCTGAGAACCTTCATGGGTCAAAAATCGTTCGTTCCCGGAGTTTCTCTCTCCAAGCGAGACGGTGAAGTCACCAGTCTGACGGTCGCTGCCGTCAACAGCGTCAACTGGTTGCCCGGAACATTGGAACAGGTTTACGGAGTAACCGGGACCGCTGCTGACTTGGCCTGGCAGATCGCCGTACGAGAACATCAGGCAGCCCTCTGGCAAGTCCATCCCAGTCAGTTGGAATGGGACGAAGCCACGAGCAGCGTTAAACTTCCCGGAAACCCGGTTCGTACCCAACGAGTTGAAATTACTCGTGAACCGGGATCCGTCAAAGTTCGTAACAGTTAAGCAAAGGAATTAACGCCTTTCACGTTCGTGATTCGTATGTCCCAAAGCCTTAACCCACCGGAAAGCCGACGACGGCTGTATCAACGCGATGAATCTATGTTGGACCATCAGCCGCTAGGCGCGAGCCCACGGTTCAAACCGGCCGCTAGCGCGTTCCGGCTAATAGACTGAACCCCCAAAGCAAGTTTTGACAAAATCGAGTCATTCTGAAAGCTGACCGCTGAAAGCTGAACCCGCCCGTGCCCCACATCATCCCGCTGGCCATATCGAGTCCAGACCAGATCGATTTGATTCTGAAAGATCTGCACGCTCGCATTGACCGGTCCTCGTCATTCCCGGAACTGGTTGCAGACTGCTGGACTCAATACACGCAGACAGCGGCGACTCCCTTCGTTCTGGTTCTTGTCGCGAGCGACTTGCAATCACTTCAAAAGGAAGCACAGATCTGCCAGCAGACATGGTCGCGCTGCTGGACTGCAGGCCAGGACTGGAAGACCCCGGCCGGTAGTATCCTGACGCCTCAGCCCGCTGGTCCGACGGGAAAACTGGCGTTTGTTTATCCCGGCATTGGCAGCTTGTACCCCGGCTATTCCCGCGACCTGCTGACATTATTTCCCGACGCATTGAACGGGCTTCCCGTCCCGCAGAATGAGTTACTCGCCATGCTGCATCGTGAACATCTGTGGCCTGCGGACACTGATGGAAGCGGTACAGCAGAAGCGGACTGGCCACTCTATCGCGACATCGTTGCTCAGGCAGAAGCGACCGTCAGCCTGGCCTATGTCTGGACTCATTTGCTGCGAGACAGGTTCGAGATCCAGCCAACGATGGCCCTGGGCTATTCGCTCGGTGAACTCGCGATGTTCTCTGGTTGCGGATGCTGGCAGCAGCCACAGGAGCTCGCAACACGATTTCGCCAATGGCCTTCGTTCCGCGAGCGACTTTCCAACGAAATGACACTGCTGCAGAGTGCCTCGCAGACGAAGGGACTGCAGGCCAATGAGTGGACGAATTGCCTGGTCCAGGTGACCGGCCCCATTCCCGAGATCCGCCATGATGCAGGTGAGCAAATCTACATCACTCACTTGAACACATCCCGAGAACTGGTGATCGCCGGTCGAGACCGCGACATCACCAGTTGGCTGACTCGTCACAACGTTCGAGGCCAAACGCTTCCATCGCGTCTGATCTATCACTGCGAACCGGTAAAGTTTGAAGCCGAAACATTGCAGACCTTGTTTGAACTCCCGTTGGCCGAGCGTCCAGCGATTGACTTTGTCTCCATGCCCCCCTACGGTCGAGTCCCTCACGATTCAAAATCGATTGCCCGAACATTGGTCAACACGGCAATCCGCACCGTCAACTGGCCGGAAATCGTTGGTCTGGCTCACCAACGCGGTGCAAGAATCTTCGTCGAAATCGGCCCCCGCAACAGTTGCAGTTCCTGGATTCAAACGATCCTGAACGGGAAACCACACACGACAGCGTCAACAGACCGCAAGGGTTTTGATGTCGCAACATCCCTGACCCGCTTGTTCGCCCAACTGCTGTCACACCGGGTGGCTATGTCAGAAAGCGCTGTGATGGCTTGGTCGGTTTCCAAGTGAGATTCGCTCTGTCAATGTGGATAAAACACAGCAGTGCTGCCCCGGTCCCCTCTGAGCGGTTCATGTTATCAAAACAACAGTAGGGTAGAGACCAGCGGCGCTTCGCCGCGCCGGCCCACCAATATTCGAACAAGAACGCAGTTCACACAATCAAAGACGGTGGGCCAGCGTTCGAAGCCGCTTCGGCTACTAGAACGCATGACACTTAAGTGTCGCGGCATCAAAAGCGGCATCGCCCAACGCATCGAGCCACGACCGTGAGGGAGCGGTTGGGTTGGCGAGTGCGATGGACGAGGAAGACCGCTCCCTGACGGTCGCGGCTCCGGGACCTTACGTGGTTTCGGCATACCGTTTCTTGGATCTGTGGCTGGCGCACCCGCTTCGGGGAAGCCCCCGGGGGCTGGAACTTGCTTCAGAACAAAGCGGGCCTCGCGTACTACGATCACGAAAGAATTCTCGTCGACACCCGTCGGAAACATCCTGGCCTGGGATCTGAGCAGTCTGCTGATGCTGAAGCTAAAAGGACCAGATGCCTCGATTCGCCCCACGAAATGAGATGTCTCCGCGCGTGGTACAAACTCGTGATCTCGGATATTCTTTCGATTCCTCGCAATCGAATTTGGAATTGCACCATCCATTCGCGTTGCCGATCAATAGAAGTATTGAATGACGTGAAAGGGGTGAGTGGATTCTGCTTCGTTTTAAATTCTTTCATCTCGTGATGATCATGATTGCGCGAATTTTTCGGCGAGTGACCTACGGGAGCGGCCGTTGCAGTTCTCGGGCGGTCGCTCGAATTGGGTTGAGGGAACTCCCCTCATAGGAAGTCGAGTCCATGTTCAGTCCCAACCTGCCTGCCATCGAAGCCGCTTTTCGTCAGAAGTTTCCGACGTCTGCACATCTTTATGAGCGGGCGAAGAAACTCTTTCCCAGCGGTGTGACTCATGATGGTCGGTATCTCGAACCCTTTCCTGTTTACGTGACGCATGCCAAAGGATCGAAAAAGATCTCGTCAGAGGGTGCGTCGATCATCGACTATTGGGTTGGACATGGTTCGTTGCTGCTGGGGCACGGGTATCCCGCCGTCGTCGAAGCGGTGCAACGGCAGATGGCCTTAGGAACGCACTATTCTGCCTGTCATGAACTTGAACTCGAATGGGGCGAACGAGTCCAGAAAATGGTTCCATCCGCTGAACGGATGCGGTTCACTAATAGTGGGACCGAAGCAACGTTGATGGCCATGCGAGTCGCTCGCATCGTCACGGGACGCGAAAAGGTCGTAAAGTTCATCGGGCATTTTCACGGATGGCACGATTCCCTCGTTCTGGCGGCCTATGCACCGTACAACCCTGCCGACTGGTCGATGCCGGGCGTTACGACGGGAGTTCAAAACGACGTTATCGCCATTGCACCGAACGATCTCAATCTGGTCGAACAAACCTTTATCGAACATCGCCCTGCCTGTTGCATTATCGAAGGAACCGGCGGGCATTGGGGGCTGGTGCCTGTCCAGGGGAAATTTCTGGCCGGACTTAGGGAGCTGTGTACCCGACACGGCGTCCTGCTGATCTTTGATGAAGTCATTTCTGGATTTCGCGTACATCCCGGTGGATCGCAGGCCTTTTATGGCGTCACACCTGACATGACGACGTTGGCAAAAATTCTGGCGGGGGGGCTTCCCGGAGGGGCTCTTGTCGGACGCGAAGATCTGCTCGATGTCCTTGCGTTCGGAAATCGACGCGGCAAGAAGATGAAACACCCGGGGACTTACAATGGCAATCCGCTTTCCGCTGCTGCCGGATGTGCGGCCCTGGATGCCATCGCCAAGGAGATGCAGTCCAAGTTCGCGGCGATCAGCACGCAGGCCAAAGCCGCGAAGACTCCGGCGCAGAAGCAGGCGGCCAAGCAGGC
>CAIWEX010000916.1 GCA_903911795.1 uncultured Schlesneria sp. | reverse complement strand
CCGCTTCAAGCCCTGCATCGTCGAAATGGCCAGGCGACCGAATCCAGTCACTTCATTTGGGTCCGTGGGCATTTCGGGGACAAATGACGGCGGAAAGAAAATCGGAAACGAAATCCAGGCAAACCAGCAACGGAAGTACTGACCAATCACTTCCCAGATGTCTTTTTCAACTTGCGCGAATGTCCCGGCCAGGATCAGGAAAATCGAAAATGCAAAGAGGACAACCGTCAGTCGCAATGAAGCGAGCGGTGACAGCATCTCCTTAACGAGACTCCAGGCACTCGCTTCTGAAAGTTCGACCTGTCGAGGTGGGTCGCGCTGTTCGACTTCGTCGTAAGTATTCAGATCTACGATCATCATCCACCTCACTTTTTCAATGCGACGAGTCGAACTCGTTTATTTTCGCTCAGGATCAGATCAAACCGACGTCATTCATCCGCCTCAAAACTGCAATGACTTGGCGAACTTTTCAAATCGTTCCCGCTCCCGAATGGCCAGGTCGGGATCTCCGTCCAGTTTGACAAACACGGTCTGCTGATCATCTTGCAGCATCAGGCCGAGCATCGTCCGGCCATCGGTTTTTAATTCAATCAACTCGCCGGTTCGTGAGCCGACGGTGATTTTTTGTAAGGCAGCTTCGACATCGTCCTTAGCCAGCGGACCAAGTCCCATTTGACCTCGCCAGCGATTGACATTTTCCAGTTTGGACCCGCCAGCACGCGACAGGCTGATCGTGGCTTTTTTCGCATTATCACCGGTCCCTTCGCGGGCTTCAAAAACCGCAATCGTGAACGGTTTGGGAGCGACCTTGGTCCACTCGGAAGGGGCGTCGTAATCGATCTCCGAGGCCTCTTCGGCATCGGGACGCGATTTCCCGGTTGCGTCCATCAACGTGATCGAAATCTCACCTGATGAAAGTGTTTCTGTGTACGCGGGCAGGTCATCCGATTGAATCATGGGCAATTCGATCTGACCACGCCAACGGTTGATGTTATCGCGGATGCCGTCCGTCAAATTCTTTCCGGCAGGAAGGACTGTGACTGAAACTCCCATCGGTGGAGTCCCGGATGTCGCGAGCGTCTTGTACCGATTCTGGTCGCCAGGAAGTTCACGCCATCCGGCTGGCAGTGACCAGCGTGGCAATTCGCCTTTGAATTTCAATGATTTCAGCAGGGAACGAAATCCCGCTGCACTCGATTCGACATCATTCGGCGCCCCCTGCAATTTGAAGAACCAGAGCGACTTGTCGTTCGGAACAAGGGCTGCAAGGATCCGTTCTGGACGATGTTTCCGACGTGCCAGAAACCGGAGATGTTCCGGCGTCTGGATGGATTCATGAGTCGGAACAGTGATTTTCGTCACTTCTTCCTTGCTCTCACACCCGGTGAGGCACAACGTGACCACTGTGACCCAACAGAGTGGAACAAATCGGAAAATCGGAACGGTGGCGGTTGACGTTGGCACGGGCGCACGTGGCCTTCGAAAGAAGTTTGAAAATCCGGCGGGCAAGGCGTACTTGGCGGGAATGTCGGGCAGCCAGCAAGATTATAGCCGTCGCCATTGTCCAAAGTACAACGGTCAATTCGAGTCGCGGCAGGAAACCAGAGAATCGGGTAGCCATTCGGACCCCCATAGCCCTCAAGGTTTACCTGATCGATTCCTCACCGGTAGAACCAGAGCCTGGTCGGCGGACTTCGATCAACTGATACTTTCCAACCCGAGGCTTGGACAGCGGCTGCAGGTCTTCGTCAAAGATCGCGTAGTCGAAACCCTTCTGTGGCAAAAGGTTACAAAATCGCTCTGCTTTTGCTCGACCACCATCGACGAACCAGGCCGTACCGCCCGGGGCAAGCATTTGTGCCGTCAATTCGAGGATCGGCTCGTGGTTGCGATCCTCGTAAAGAAGCTCACACCCCCAGATCCATTCAAATTGTCGTGTCGGGGGATTTCGCCAATCGAGAACCAGCCCAGAAGCCTGAGTGTAGCCGGCTCGTTTTGCGTTAAACATCGCCAGGTCAACAGCTTTCGGCTCGTAATCACTGATCGTCACTCGCAGTCCCTGAGCCAGTCCCGCCAAGCCGACCAGACCGATCCCAGCCCCCAATTCCAGCACTTCCGTACCCGGCTTCCAGTGCGTCCGCAGAATCGTCGCCACCATTTTCAATGACGCAGGCCACAGGTAAGCCCAGTACGGCATATATTCGTCGCGATCAAACGCTGCATGAACTTCTGCATCGTCGAGAAACGCATCGGGAGATGCAGGAAGAACGAAACGAAAAACACGCCCCTCTACTGTCCACTCGCGCTCTGTCCATCCCCCGGGGACGTCGGGAAGACCGGCCGGTGTCGTCGCCAATGGAGTGCAGATCGGGCGAAGTTCGAGCGAATCAGGTGGCGAAGCAGACATTCGAGAGCGTTCTCACGTCGGTTGAATCGAGGCACAAACTGGCATGAGATTCCATTGTGCCGACAAAACCCTTCAACCTACAATCCCTACCGAGTTCGCCTCTGTGGAAACGAGGGCAACATTTAAGTTGTGAGGCAAATCTGACTGAGGCGTCCCAGTGATTGCTGTCGTGAGACCAGGATTTCTGGTGTGGATTCATCACACAACCAGGCCAGTTCCTGAGGCCTCAAGCTTGCCAATGGGTCAAACCATGGATCCTGCAAAGCACGGGCGTCGACCTGAGATAACGTCGCCGGGTGGAGCCCAATTTCGGTGCAGTTAATCGGGGACGAAAACCGCACAAAACTCTCGAACCGAGCTCGACTAACGAGTCCGGCGTGAGCCGTTCCAAAGAATCGGGCTGGGGCGGCGTATGAGTTCAACCGCCGGAATCGGCGCGCGAAGTGTCGCTTGATGAGTGCGACTGCAAACGGAGCCGCACGACCTTCCATCAGGACGGTTCGCACCAAATGCGTCTCATACGCGACTCGAACGACAGGAATCGAATACTTTTCCATCAGCCGTGGGATCAACGTCGCCACTGCAGGCATCATTTCGACGTATTGATGCCCGTTCAGATGGGTCGGTGAAACGCCGAGCTCTCGCATTCGTTCGATCTGCAGTTCAAGTTCTTTTTGGATCGCGTCGCGAAACCGTGACCGTGGGCTTCTCAGGTGACGGAAAACGGGCCCGATGCCAGGGAACTCGCCCCGCTCGTTGAGCATTTCCGTCGGATAGCCTGTCGACAGGGGATGCCCTTGCGTCAGGTTCAGGTGGATTCCCAGGTCGAACGGTGCCAGATTGTCTGACAGTTTTCGTCGGCGTGCTGTAGAAGCGACTGCTTCGGCTCGAATATCGGCCGTCAGTCGGGGCCATTCCTGACAGGCTTCGGCAGCGGAAGGAGCGTTGGCCAGCAGCGACGTGCTGGTCAAGATTCCATCACGAAACGCCTGGAGAATCCCCGCGTTGACGGCTTGGTTCATGCCGAAGTCGTCAGCATGCAGTACCATCCACCGTCGGACTCGCGCGACAACCATTACGCGGCAGCTCGAGTCGTTGGCAGCGATTCATCAGTTGCGACTGGTTCCACCTTGAGGTCATATTCACCACGCAACGCTCGCCAGCGGACTCGCATCACATCCAGCAGCATCGGAATGGCATTCCGACTGAGCGAGATTGTCGAGGCATATTCGTTCACCAGTGTGACAGGGACCTTCTGAATCCGCAGATCCAGGCAATGTGCAAGGAAAACGGCTTCAGCGTCGAACGCAAATCCGTTGATTTTCGTCCGCGAGAATATCGCTCGAGCTGCTGATCGGCTGAAGATTTTCAGGCCACACTGAGTGTCGCGGACCTGGCGGGAAACGAGAAATGTTACGATTCCACGAAAGACTCCTGAAGCGAGCGTTCGCAGAAACTGACGTTCGACCAGGCTGGCAGAATCGGTCATGTCACGACTGCCGAAAACAGCATCCGCCTGACCCGCTTTCACCGTTTCGTAAGCGGATTTCAGCGAGACCAGGTCGTAAGGCAAATCAGCATCGGTAAAGGCCACGACGCGCCCTGTTGCTGCCAGCAAACCACGTCGTACCGCCGATCCCTTGCCGCCGTTGGGCTGACGAATCGTCGAAAAGCGAGGTCCATAGGCGAAGGCCAGCGAAGACGTCTGGTCTTTGCTTCCGTCATCAACGACGATGACGCGATAGTCGATTCCCCACTGATCCAGGTAGGCTTTCGCATCCGTCAACGTCTTGGGGAGTCGCGATTCTTCGTTATAGGCTGGGATGACAACCGTCAAATCATGGTCCGACGGCAACCCCGACGGCCTGGGGCGCGTGCCAAGGCCGGTTTCAAACGGAATCGTTGAAACGGCATGATCTTGTGATTCGGCCGAAGTC
The DNA here is from genome assembly GCA_903911795.1 of uncultured Schlesneria sp. Taxonomy (GTDB): domain Bacteria; phylum Planctomycetota; class Planctomycetia; order Planctomycetales; family Planctomycetaceae; genus Schlesneria. The sequence goes on along the minus strand of CAIWEX010000916.1, from coordinate 2,726 downwards.
TGCGAGCCATCCATGTCTCTATTCCCCAAAGAAGTCGCGGGACGGTAGCGAAATGAGGCAAGCTCAGCAAGATCGGTTTTTGGCCCGTGAGGGCAATGGGGCAGCGCCCTCCACCCGATTCGAACGGGTGCTCTGGTTGGTCACTCGCTTACTAAAACTCGCGGCCTTTTCGCAGACTCACAGACCTCCAAGACCATGCCAGAGTGTCATTTGACCGATTTCGACTGCGGATATACCATCCGCTTGGTTTTGGAAAGCGGCTGCCGAGGATGAGGCAGGACAGTCAGGGATGATCTCATGACCGATGTGGCCGGCGAGTCTCCGAGAATTCAGCGGGCAGCGTGGGTAGTCTGGATCGCGCTGGGACTGGCCATCTCAATCGTCGTGCTGCGTTCACAGGACACCGGTGAGCGATCGGTTACGGGTTCGTACCGGGCGGCTGTCCAGAACTGGTTTGCTGGCGAACCCCTGTACAACATGGCGGGGTCAGGCTTTATCTACATGCCACAGGCGGCACTCGTGTTCGCCCCGTGGGGATTGCTCCCCAAGTTGATGGGCGAAATCACCTGGCGCTGGACCATCCTGATCGTGTTTGCTGCCGGTGTCTTTCGGTTGACACGACTGCTCAGCCGGGATGATCGCTGGTTTTTGATTGCCACCCTGGCATCTGCAGGAACCGGGGCAGGGTGTGTACGCAACGGGCAGTCCACGCTGATGATCGCGGGTCTGATGATGCTGGCCACGGTCGATCTGAAAGATCAGAAGTGGTGGAGGGCGACAGCACTCCTGTCACTGGCGTTCGCTTTCAAACCCGTGTCGATCGTGCTGATCCTGCTCGTCGCTGCGATCTATCCGCAGATGCTGTGGCGGCTGGCAATCGGAATGAGTGCCGTGGGTGTGGCTCCGTTTCTGACGCAGCGACCGGACTACGTTATTTCACAATTCGTCGCGTGCTATCAGAACTCGCGCATCGCGTTTTCGGTGGGTGAGACCGGCCATTGGGCACAATTGTTTGGAATGCTGAAAGTCGCGGGACTCGACCTTCCCTCACCCGTTCAACAAATCGGACGATTGACCGCCGCCGTGGCAACCTTGGGGATCTGCTGGATCGCTGTTCGACGACTCCCTGCGAATCGAAGTGCGTTTTACTTGTATGCCATCTCTGCCTGTTACCTGATGCTGTTCAATTCGCGGACCGAAGGGAGTACCTACGCCATGGTCGGCCCGGTCTATGGAATCCTGCTTTCAGAAGCCTGGCTAGTGCGACGCCATTCTGTGGCGATGCTGGGCTACGCTTTGGCAGTCATCGCTACCGTGTTAAACTTCGACCTGGCACTGCTCGTTGTACGGCGTCCCAATGAAATCTGGCTGGCACCGTTGATCTGCGTCCTTGTCACAGCCTGCCTGCTGAGTCGGCTGACACACGACATTCGCATGAGCTCCGAGAAAAGCGATGCTCAATAAAATTCGACGATTCCCGATCACCCGGTCCCCGCATCGGAAATCACCGCATCATTGCACGAAGGGCGTTGTCGCCACAGCAATACTGCCACCCGAACTGCTGACGATATAAACAAATCCGGGATCATTGGGACCGACATATCCCATCACCGTCCCGCCGTATCTGCTGCCGCCACCGTTCTGGACCTCGCCGATGTAGACACCGGATGGCAGGTAAGCGGCGAGTCGCGCGGTTGGATCCGAACTACTGGCTTTGATCAACATTTCGCCACCACTGAAGAAGCACTTGCTGACCTTGATCGAATCAACTTTTGTTCCGGTCCCACCACCGCCACTTCCGCCAGAGGCTTTCAACGAGTGTGGCATTGCCAAAATCGACATCAATACCAGTAAACCGCAAACTCGCTTGAACATGGCATCCCCCTGATCGAATTCCGAGAAGTGAACCGCAGCATGGTTCTGCACTCAGAAGCGCTGTGCCAGAAGCTGCAGTGACAGGTTCATCAAGATTGACGTCAGATCAGGACAAAAAAATGGGCAGATTTTCTTTCCGACGGAATGTCACCAATCGTGATTGACAATTGGACTTGACCTGCCGATAATTATCTACTACCTATTTGGTGATAGTATCTCTGCGAGAGGATTCTTCGCAGGTTCATTTTTCCGTACCAAGACGCTGACTGGAAATCCGGAGGCCGTCCAAAAGCCTTTTGAGATTTGATGTTATGATCACATCGGTTGCCACTTCAACATTCGCTGCGAGGCTTGTCCAGCCACGAAATCACCGTAATCCCTGGAATTTGAGCATGTTACGTTGTTGTTGATACCCACCAGTGTTCATTCGCAATCTGCATTTGACTGCAGGTTCTGCACGGGTTTTCAACATTCACGACATGACTCACCCCTGTTTTTGAGTTGGTGCCATTGAGTGCCAAAAAAGGGGATTCAAGGGAATTCATCATGGTTGCGTCCGCAGGTCTTCAGCAAACTCAACGTCACATTCATCTCGGGCAACGTGTCGCACAGGATCTCCGTGCTGCAAGTTTCCAGCGATTTCAGCGAATCACTGTCCGCGGGCTCCTCTGCGGTTTTGTTGAACTTGATGGAGTCGTTTCCTCGTACTTTGCCAAATCGCTGGCACTTCAGATTGCCCGAAAGGTTTCCGGTGTGACGGACGTCATTGATAGGATTCGAGTCGGACCGGTATCCGCCGGATCACCGACACGAATCCTTTACCGCATTGAATTGAAAGAACCGAATTGATT
>CAIWEX010000915.1 GCA_903911795.1 uncultured Schlesneria sp. | reverse complement strand
GTCAGGAGACCCGCGCCGAACAGAGTCTGGCTTCATTAATTGAGGAGACCATTTTGGACCTGAGTTAAGGAATCGCTCGGCGTGCGGTACACTGGGAATCACAGCCGTGAAGTGTCGAACTGGATGGCCGCGCCAAATAAGGAATTACGTTGAATTACCTCGAAAGAATCGAAGCCAAACTGGCACCTCACCGGGAAGGATTGCTGAATCATCGGCTGTATCGTGAAATTGATCGCCTGGCCTCCATTCAGGTCTTCATGGAATACCACGTCTTTGCGGTTTGGGACTTCATGTCGTTGCTGAAGGTGTTGCAGCGCAAGATCTGCTGCGTCGATATCCCGTGGGTTCCTCCCGCCGATCTGCAGGGCTGCCGACTCATTAACGAAATCGTGCTTGCTGAAGAGAGCGACGATGATGGACGCGGTGGATTTGGCAGCCATTTCGATCTTTATCATCGCTCGATGCGGCAATGCGGCGCTAACACGACTCCCATCGATTCATTCCTCGCCAGCCTGCGACAAGGGGCTTCGCTTCAGGAGGCGCTCGAGTCACCCGTCGTTCCTGCGGCCGCGCGTCCGTTTGTGCAGCAGACTTTCCAGATCATTGAAGCGGGAAACATTTGTGCAATTGCCTCAGCATTTACATTCGGACGGGAAGACCTGCTGCCCGATGTCTTCCAGAAGATCGTCGATGAATTGAATGTGCAGGCGGGGGGGCAGCTTGAGGAATTCAAATACTATCTGGAACGACACATCGGCCTGGATGGCGATGAGCACGGTCCGATGGCAACTCGCTTGCTGCACTCATTGTGTGGTACTGACAATGCTCAATGGGAACGGGCCGAAGCGGCTGCTGTGAATTCCCTGATCGCAAGGCGTACACTTTGGGATGGAATCTCGGCAGCGATCGGCGAACGAATTGCCGGCTGAATGTCCTGGTGAATTTTCGCAGTGAATCCGTGAAGAAAGGACTGCCATGCCCGTTCGAATTCCGCGTTGCCAGATCATCCCCGAGCCAGATCACCGGGTTTCATTTGTCATTGATGGACAGGAACGCCTGGGATGGCATTTTGGAACGCATTATCCGCGTCCCTTTTTCTACCCACTGATTGGTCCTGCGGGAACCTGCCTGACACGGATGGGGCACCCGGGGGCACCCAACCACGATCATCATCAGTCGATCTGGTTCGCACATCATAAGGTTCTGGGAATCGACTTCTGGGCGAACAACTTGCCGTCACGGATTCGCCAGAAGGAATGGATGGCCTATCATGATGGCGAAGACGAATCGATCATGGCCGTCAAACTGGGCTGGTACGATGGGCATGATCCTAAAGAACTGCTGGAGCAGGAATTGATTGTCGCGGTCCGCTCAGGCGGGCCGGTCGGTTCTGATTTCGCACCGGAAACAATCATCGAACTTCAATCGACGTTCCGCCCGACGAGCGAAATGCTGGAGTTTGGGAAAACCAACTTTGGATTCCTGGCAGTTCGTGTCGCCAGAAACCTGTCGGCGCACTTTGGTGGTGGAATAATTACGGATAGTGAAGGGCGAGTCGGGGAGCCCGCTATTTTTGGCAACCGTGCCCGCTGGATGGATTACAGCGGTCCCGTGTCTGAAGATCACGACGACGGAATCACGTACTTCGACCATCCCTCGAATCCCGGATCGCCGACTCATTGGCATGTCCGGGAAGATGGCTGGATGGGGGCGTCCGCCTGTTTCTCAGAACCGCTGATGGCAACTCGCCAGCAGCCATTGGTTCTGCGTTACCAGTTGCATGCCCATGCAGGAAAGATCAACGCAGCACGAGCTTCGCAGCTTGCTGATCAATTTGCCGGCAAGCCAGGTTTCGGAGTCTCGAAGGCGACTGCGAAGCATGAAACTTGGACTGTTAAACGCGTAGTATCAGCTCCGTAACAAAGTTCTGTAAGAAATAGTTACGATAGTCTTGGTTCGCGGAACGAACCAACGCTTCTGTCCCCCCGTTGCAAGCTAAAGACTCTTCCCCTGCAAAAGTCTGCCAATCAAGAAGCGTCGGTTCGCAGGGGCGAACCACGACTATCGGACAACTATTTGGCCGTCTTGCCAATCCGATAGAGCCATTCCTGGCGTGGACCGTTGGCGGCGTCTGCAATTCGCAGGTACAGGTCACCTTGACTGACGGCAGGGCTGGCGAAACCTTCTGTTCCAAGTGTGTTTTCTGCGACGACTTCAAACTCGTTGGGATTCACCCGGAAGACCGTGGTCTTTCCTGCCATGTTCGTCACGATGATGTTCCCGCCCGAGGCAATCGGCGAACTGCGGAATTCTCCGCCTCCCAGTCGCTTCTGCCAGGTTTCTTTTCCGGTCGTGGCGTTGATGCAACGGGCAATCCCTTCGTTGACAAGATAGACATGGTCTTCGATGGCAATCAGCGATGGGACGTAGGAGTGAGACTTGTTGCGCCAGGCGACGGAACCATCCGGTTTCATCGCCATGGTTTCTCGATCAGGCCAACCGGCGCTGGCAATGACCAGATTTCCGGCAACCACAGGCGATCCCACTCCAGAATCGGCAGTCCCCTCTGCCGACCAGAGTTGATTGCCTGTCAACGGGTCATAGCTGCTGACTTGTTTACATCCACAGATGACGAGTTGATCCTTTCCATCCAGAGTGACAACGCGTGGGGAAGCGTAACTCGACTTTTCAGGTCGTGCTTTCCTCCAGACGATGGCTCCATCGGCGCGATTGAGTGCCGCGACGTAGCCCCCCTGTTGATGATCCGCGGCCAGCAAAACCAGGGACTTGTAGAGTGTGGGTGATGCGGAATATCCAAACTTCGCTGCAAAACTGCCGACCTCGGTTTGCCAGACTTGCTTCCCTTCCAGATCAAGGGCCGTCGCCCAGATCTTGCGATCATTGAGAAACAACGCGAAGACCAGCTTGCCATCACATGCCAGCGTGCTGGATGCCTGGGTATTCTCGCGATGCATCTCGTTTTCGAAGTTGTCAGTGAAAAGCGTCTTCTGCCAGAGTTGCTCACCCGTATTTCGGTCCAGGCAAAGGACAGACTGCGTCTTTTGCTGCTCATCGGCGGTTTCCAGGAAAATGCGATCCTTGACGATGATGGGCGAGGAATGCCCTCGTCCAGGAATTTTTGTTTTCCAGACGACGTTTTCGGTTTCGCTCCAGCTTGTCGGAACAGCGGGGCCAGCGGCAATGCCGTCTGCATTCGCCCCGCGCCACATCGGCCAGTCGCTCTCTTCGAACTTGAGCTCGGCAGATTTGTCGTCAGCTCCACTCTTGCTGGCCGTAATTTCCGTCGTCTTGGGGACCGGCGGTCCGGGGGGGCGTGGGCGTCCACAGCCAGCAACAAGAATCAGGGAGCAGATCAGCAGGAAATATCGCGGCATGGGAAATCCAGAGGTAAAAGGCAGCAGTGCCCACCATGTGTGTTGGTCGGGTGGCCTTGAAGTCTACAGCCAGCCGAGTTCTGTGAATATCAGGACGATTGCAGAGATGTGCCCAATGGCGAAGATTGACGCGGCGATGATCCCTGCGCGAATGTCGTGCCTGGCAAGCATCGCACTGACGATGTATCCAATTGAAACCGCGCCCCAGAAGCACCAAAGAAAGAAGATTGCATAAACAGTGTCAAGAGTCACCCCACGAGCATGCGCGTAGTAGAACGTTACCTGTATATGCGTCTGCAATCCTCCAATTAGAACTCCAAACAACAATGAGAGCCAGCCTGCGACATTGATTGAAGGAGAAACAAAACGCCTCCAATCATCAGGACCAGGCAGGTTCGGGTGCTTCATGGCGACTTTCCAGGCCAAAAACGAGCAAACCCTGGCATATCGCCGCCGGGATGCGATTACCCTACGTAAACAACTCCGTGCCAAAGAAACAACTCAACCGCAGGCCACGATTGGTGCGTGTGGCCTGCGGTTGATGATGTTGGGTGCGGCAGTTCGACGGAAACCATCAATTACCACTGGCTATTGCTTTCGCCTGTTCCAGCGATCCCCTGGATGTCGCCGCTGGCATCGCAGTGATCGATGTTGTCGCGGAATTCGGTGCCGCTGACGTAGCCCTGGCAGCCGAGGATTCCCTTGAGGCAGTAGGTCTGGTTCAGAGCACCGAAGGCCGAACCGACGTCTTCCAGTTCGTTATTCACGTTGATGGCAACTTCGGACAGGCCGACGACCATGGCAAGAACTGCGATCGTAGAAACGAGTACCAGTTCGGCGGAGATAATGAAGCCAGCTTCGTCGTTGATCAGGGTGTTGATGAGATTGGTCATGGCGGTGGTCCTTTCTGGGACAAGAAACAGGAAACTGATGGTGAACGACGCCTGCTGAGTCGTCTCGTTGTTTGTTGCTGTGTGTTTCGCAGGATGAACGAGGTGTAAAGCAGAAGGAGTGCCAAACCGGTTTTTGTGTACAATTTAATTTGCAAACCGTCGCCTCGCGTGTTCACAAGCCATTAATTGAATTGACATTGCGTCAATGCAAAAAATGTGAGCTCGCTGTGTTCACTCTGCTTGCCGAGCCCCAGGCATATGTGGCGATTCGTCAACGCGGGGGCTTTTCCCGGCCGCACGAATATTGCGTAACTGCCTTTCTAGAAAGCATTAACGATGCGCGCGGACAGCCAGTGGAAGCATGTTGCCGATCGGCAACGTCCGAGAAGCCGTTCCGGTCCGGGTGGGGCGATTACGTCGGCGAAATTCACGGAAACTGTTTACGGAGAGAGATAACCGTGGGCCGATCGCTTGACGCGCGTGGCTGAACTGGCATAATTCGTTTTCGCCGGGGCAGCATCATGCGGGTGTAACTCAGTTGGTAGAGTACCACGTTGCCAACGTGGTTGTCGTGGGTTCGAGTCCCATCACCCGCTCTTCCCCCTCGACGTGCCGGTTCCCCCAAGGTTGGGAAAAGTTGCTCCGACGCGTTCTTTGGATGGATGCGTCGAAATGTGGAACTGAGCGTTTTCGGGCCTGAGTGCCCATTCAGTGTGAATTAGTGAAAGCTGATTGCCTGAATCCCAACCGGCACTTGAGCCATCTCTAAACGAGGAACTGACTGTGACAGAGGCCGAAACCGCGGTAGCGGAAGTTCAGAACGAAGCCACCGAACCCGCTCAATACCGTATGTCGATTCAAGTCGACATTCAAGATGTCGGGCCCTGCAAGAAGCATGTTCGGGTGAAAGTCCCGCGTGCTGACATTGACCACTTCTCAGAAGAAGCCGTCGCGGAAATCGTTCAGACGGCAGCCGTTCCCGGCTTCCGCGCTGGTCGCGTCCCTGCAGCCCTCGCCAAACGCCGCTTTAAGGACGAGATCGCCGATTCCGTTCGCCAGCGTGTGTTGATGAGCAGCCTGGAACAACTCGCCGACGAAAACTCGCTCGATCCGATTAACGAGCCTGATTTCGACGTCGAAAGCCTGCGGGTTCCGGAAGAAGGTGACTTCGAATACGAATTCGACGTTGAAGTTCGCCCAGAATTTGAAGCTCCTGACTACGGCGGCCTGAAGATTCAACGGCCTGTCCGATCGGTGACAGACGAAGATGTCGATGGCTACCTGAAAAAATACGTTGGTCAGTATGGAAATCTGATCGTCCACGAAGGTGCCGCTGAACCTGGCGACTATATTCGTGCCAGCATCGAATTCAGCCGTAACGGCGAATCGTTCCGCAAGATTTCGGAAGTCGACCTGCAACTGAAGCCGACCGTTCGGTTCCGCGATGCCGAAATCAACGGATTTGCCGACCTGATGGCAGGTTGCACTTCAGGGACAATCAAGACCGTCGAAATCACGATTTCGAACGAAGCCGAGCAAGTCGAAATGCGTGGCGAGAAGCTGACCGCGACGATTGTCGTTGGCCAGGTGCTTCGCATGAGCCTGCCAGAAGTGAATGCCGCCTTCTTCGAACGCATTGGCTATGGTTCAGAAGAAGAACTGCGTGACGAAATCCGTGGAATGTTGCAGCGGCAGGTGACCTACGATCAGCGTCAGGCATGCCGCCGCCAGGTCCTGGAAAAGATCACCGAATCGGCGACATGGGAACTGCCCGAATCGCTGGTGAGCAAACAGACCGAAAACGCCATGCGTCGAGAAATTCTCGAAATGCAGCAGGCCGGTTTTACGACCCAGCAGATCCTGGCTCGTGAAAACGAACTCCGCCAGAAGTCGATCAGCAGCACCCGTCAGGCCCTGAAAGAACACTTTGTTCTGGATCGGATCGCGACGAAAGAGCAAATCGAAGTGACGCCGATCGATATCGAATCGGAAATCAATATGATGGCACTGCAACGGGGTGAAAGCCCACGTCGCGTCCGTGCCCGACTGCAGAAGAGCGGTGTGATCGAAAACCTGGAAGCTCAGATTCGCGAGCGAAAGGCCGTCGATTTCATCCTGCGTTCTGCCCAGTTTGAAGACGTTCCGGCTGCCACAACTTCGCCTTCGGACGATGTTCAAGCGTTGACCATGTCCGTCTGCGGAATTTCATCGTTGGTTGTCGAACCCGATGAAGACGGTGCTGCTGACGAGTAATTGATACGTATCCGCAAGGATACTGAGGAGTTCGGAAACGGCCGACTGGGAACAGTCGGCCGTTTTCGTTGGATGAAACCTGCGTCTCAGCCTTGTCTGAAATCGTGCTGGCGCGTACTCTTCCCGCGACCTGCTCGTTTTGGGAATTGTTTGGGTTGTGCCACCCAGGCAGGTGCTATGCCGGCCCTAGTGTGTTGAGGGATTCTGAATGCTGGATTCGCTGTCTCGTTCCTTCGAACCCATGGCCAATGCCGCGCGGGACTATTCGCGTCAGCGTCAGATGGGTATTGGCGATTTGCTGCTGGAAAATCGGATCGTATTCCTGGACGGCCCGATTCATGATGCCAGCGCCAACGTGATCGTGATGAAACTGTTGTACTTGCAGTCCGAGAACAAGCACCAGGACGTACACTTCTACATCAATTCGCCCGGCGGTTCTGTCACCGCGACGATGGCGATCTACGATACGATGCAGTTCCTGCAATGCAGCGTGGCGACCTATTGCGTCGGGATGGCTGCCAGTGGTGGTGCGATCCTGGTTGCTGGCGGTTCCAAGGGGAAACGCTTTATTCTGCCGCACGCCAAGATGATGATTCATCAGCCGTTCGGGGAAGTCGGCGGGCAGGTTTCTGACATCGAAATCCAAGCCAAAGAGATTCTGGAAACGCGCGATGTCCTCAATCACATCCTGTCTGGCCACACCGGTCAGCCGGTCGAAGTGATTGCCAAGGACACCGGACGTGATCGTTATCTCAGTGCGATCCAGGCCAAAGAATATGGACTGGTCGATGAAATTCTGACGAACGCCAACAAGACCAAGACCCCGTGACCGGATGACACGATTCCGGCCCGGTAGACTGGTCCGGCCCCGGACACTGGGACTTCGAGCTGAAGTTCTGAGGAACGGGGGCCCGCTTTGAGCCTGAAACTATTCATTCCAACCATGACAGCGAGCCTGCGATGACATCACTCGTTCCATTCGTTATTGAAAAGAGCGGGCGCGAAGAACGCGCCATGGATATTTACAGCCGGCTGCTTCGAGATCGTATCATCCTTCTCGGCAGCGCCATTAATGACGACGTCGCGAACAGCATCGTCGCTCAATTGCTGTACCTGCAGTTTGAAGATGGCAAGTCCGACATTCACATGTACATCAACAGCCCTGGTGGTTCAATCACCTCGGGGATGGCGATCTACGACACGATGCAGTTCGTGACATGTGACGTTGCCACCTATTGCCTGGGCCAGTGTGCCAGCATGGGTGCAATGCTGTTGACCGCCGGAACCAAGGGAAAACGATTTGCGCTTCCTAACAGCCGAATCATGATTCACCAGCCGCTCGCCGGGATGCAGGGAACCGCCGTGGAACTGGAAATCCACGCGAAGGAAGTCCTGCGAACCAAACGCCGGATGAACGAACTGATGCTCAAGCATACCGGTCAGACTCTGGACAAGATTGAAGAAGACACAGACCGTGACAACTTCATGTCGGCTGAAGAAGCGAAGTCGTATGGTTTGATTGACAACGTCCTCGAACACCTGCCAGGTCCAGCGTCAGCTCCGTCAGCTTGATCGATGACGAACCTGATATTGTCGAAGGGGGAGGATACGGATATCTTTCCCCCGCAGGACGGTCCCTTCGGATCGTCGCGCGCAGATTCCATTGAGCCGTTTCAGGCTCAATGACTCGTGCAACGTGGAGACGAATGGAATGCGAGTCGTGCTGACATGGATGTCGGCTCTGATGCTCTGCGGGTGCCTCGGACAGGCCAAGCCTGATATCCTGCAGGCCCGCTTGCGAGAGCAGCAGCGGTATGTCATGGAGGTTGAGCAGAAAATGGAAACTGCTCAGGCCGACTTGAAACGTGCGCGACGAGAAGCCGAACAATTGCGTGTCGAACTCGCCCGTTCCGGAAAGCAAGTCATTGCTGCAGAACACTCTGAAGCGATTGTTCGAGCCAGCAAACTTCAAATCAACTCCCTCCTCTCCGGTGGTGTGAACCGCGATAGCCAGCCAGGGGATGATGCCATGGTCGCTCATCTGGCCTTGGTCGACGATGATGGTGAAGCGATTAAGCTTCCCGGTGCGATTGAATTGACGTTGCTCGACCCGAGGCAGCCGGAACCGATGCGGCAGATCGGGAAATGGCGGTTTACAGCGGAAGAATGCCGCAGCAAGTGGACTCGCGGGTTTACGGGAGCTGGTTACCAGTTCACTGTTCCGCTTGATCAGCCCGCCAGCAGCGACCAGCTCGTACTACACGCCAAGTTTACTGCAGCAGACCGCGTTTTTGACTCCAGCCAACTCGTGCGAGTGACGTCAGCACCATCAGCCACAGAATTGCGGGCAAAAGTTCCAGGACTGGCGGCCGAGCCGCTGCCACTGGACGACATCAACGATCCCCCGCCTGCAGCGGTGAAATCTGCTTCCGGCGTTGAAGAGACTGGCGATCCGAAGTTGCCAGAGTGGGATCAGCCAGCCGCCAACGGAAATAAAGCGCCGGTACTTCAGGATTCGACGAACTGGACCAAGGATGCCATTCCCCAGCGTCGGTAACCGAGAATGAGGTCGAATGTACAGCACTACGCCATGGGCTGAAGGGATTCTGCTGCTTCCGCTCTGGCTCGTTGATAAAGTCGTTGGTCGACTGGATCAACCCGGAATGCTGGCTCTGGCCACCAGTGTGATGTTGTTTGGAATTTGGGTTACTGTTTTTCGGCGCTGGTGGTACGTTCAAGATCCCGCCCGATTCATTGCCGTCTATCTCATTGCTGTCATGGGACTTCCGCTGGTCATTTTCCTGAGCATCGTCTGCATCCCGCAGCAATTCCTTGCCCGCCAGCTTTTGATTGTCGTCCAGGCGTATTTTTGTCTGTCAGCGCTGACGCTGTGTGAGTGCTATTGGAATCACCGCCCCCGAACGGCCTGGGTCACAGCGGGGCTCGCGATGCTGACACCATTTCCCATCTGGCTCGTCACCGGGTTCTGCTGGGCGTTGACGAGGCAATAAGTGCGGAGCTTGCATCACTCGATTACGAATCTGACGGACCAGCACAAACTCGAGTCCCAACCACGTCATATCCGTTTTCAGGGCTCATTCCATCGGCATAATGCGATCTGAACTGAGGAAAGCGAGATTTCGGAGCGGTCTGAGGGATTCCGAACTGTGATCGGACCCCGCGCTCGGGTACAGTCTGGGGATGACTCAAAAACTGTTTTCTGAACTGGGCCTGTCCCCCGAGGTACAAAAAGCTGTCGAACGGATGGGGTTCGAACAAGCGTCGCCAATCCAGGCCGAGGCGATTCCACGGCTGCTGGAGGGTCGCGATGTCATCGGACAATCCCAGACGGGGTCTGGAAAGACTGCCGCGTTCGGGATTCCGGCTGTCGAATTAGCCGACCCTGCAAACCGGGCGGTCCAGGTCTTGATGCTCTGTCCGACCCGTGAGCTCGCCTCGCAGGTTGCGGAAGAAATTGCCAAGCTGGCGGCCTTCAAAAAAGGGGTTCGCGAACTGCCGATTTTTGGCGGTCAGAGCTACGAACATCAGTTTCGCGGCCTGAAGGCAGCACCTCAAATTGTCATCGGAACCCCAGGTCGCCTGATTGATCACATCAACCAGGGGACACTGAAGCTGGATCAGGTGAAAATGGTCGTGCTGGATGAAGCCGACCGCATGCTCGACATGGGCTTCCGGGAAGACATCGAAAAGATCCTGGAATCGGTTCCGACCGAGCGTCAGACGGTCTTGTTTTCTGCCACGGTTCCACCTCCGATCCGCAAGATCATCGAGCGATTTACCAACAATCCCGTGACCGTGCGAATTGAAGCCACGGCGAT
>CAIWEX010000914.1 GCA_903911795.1 uncultured Schlesneria sp. | reverse complement strand
TTCCCTGTCAAATTTGGGCGGTATTGCTAAACTGCGGACTTCGCCTGACGACCTGTTTCTGTTCGCTTGCCTGATGTCCTCGAATTCGTCCTGTGGAAATCCACTGGCCGACTGCAATACACCGACACACCGAAGATGAAGGATCGCCTGATGGCTCTCTCTCCCTATGATCCCTGCCCGTGCGGCAGCGGAAAGAAACTGAAGTTCTGCTGTCAGTCGATCGCAGACGAAATGGACCGCGCCATTCGTCTGATGGATGGGAACCAGCCGCGCGTCGCCCTGCAGCAACTCGAAGCCCTCGCTCGCAAGCACCCCAGCAATCCGTGGATTGGCACGACCCGAGCACTGATCCTGATAGAACTGGGAGAACCGACCGGGGCTCGCGATATCCTTAAGGCGTTGCTCGAACATCAACCTGACCACGAATTCGCCATTGTCCTGATGGCGACAGCCATGTTTCAGGCAGAAGGGCTGGACGGCGCCAAGAAAGCGATTCATAAGGCGTTTCAACGGGCTGCTCGCAAGTTCCCATCGATGGTTGCCGGCCTGGCAGGAACGATGGCCATGGTCCTGGCTCAACGCCACCGGACAATGGCTGCTCGCGAACACCTGGCCCTGGCACTGCGTCTGTCACCGGAAGAACGACGGCAGGAGTTGTTCGTTCAACTGCTGGAGTTTGACGGCGATAACGGCGTCCCGTATCCACTCCGCGGTTCGCACGCACTGCCAGCAGTTTCCATCGGGACCGAAGAACAGCAAAAGGAAATCAAGAAGGCGCAGAAATATGCCGCTGTCGGTTGCTGGAATACCGCAGCCGACCTGTTCCAGGGCCAGACTCGCATCACGACCGATTCCGCCGAACTCTGGCACTCCGTCGGTCTCTGCCGGGCCTGGGATGGCGACGAAGTTCAGGCCGCAGAGGCACTGCATCGTGCCGCACAACTTTATGGCGACTTCCCTGCTGCCGTGGAGTGCGAAACGCTGGCCCAGATGTTCGATCGCTTCAACACCACGGACCTGATCGACATCTGTACTTACGAAGCCAAAGTAGAATCGGTCGGTCGGTTGCTGACTCTTCTTGACGAACAACCTCGATTCTTGCGATTCGATGTTCCCAAGCGATCCGAGGACGAACCCAAGCCGCCGGTTGCCGCCTTCCAGATTCTGGATCGCCCTCAAATCGATGGCCCCGATTTTTCGCAATTGTCATTGGATACGATTCCAAAATTCCAGGCTCATATTTCCGTTTACGATGCCGATTCAGAAGCGGGCGAACCTGCGTCTCTTTACTTGACCGGTGATCGCGGCGTGGACCTCGAAGAAGCACGTTCACTGCTCGAATCAGCAGCGGCGGGATGCATCGAGTGGCGTACTGATAAGGCGCAGCCCGAAGTAACGGGTGCGGTTCCTGCGGAAGCTCAGCCGTTGCGATGGACATGGAGTCTTCCCAGGAACTTGCCGATCACGCGGACACGCGATCTGCGAAATCAACAGTGGAATCGGATCTTCTCCGAAACGTGGCCGAATGCCTCGCTGAAGGCACTCGGGGGCAAGTCGCCCGCTGAAGCGGCAACTGACCCACGGCAAAAAGTCGCTCTGACAGCCGCCATTTACGTTCTGGATGGACACTGCCAGCAGCAGAATCATAACCTTGATCTGGCTGCTTACCTCGCAAAATTTGGTGTTGAGCCGCTGCCTCCGCTGAACGTCGATGAATCGACGCAATTGAATCAGCTCTCGGTCATGCAGATGCATCGATTGCCGATCGAAAAACTGTCAGATCCCCAGTTGGTATCCGTTGTAAACCGGGCCTTGCTGACACGTCACGAAGGATTCCTGTACAAGGCTCTGAAGGTCGCGTTCACGCGTCCTGCTTGTGAAGACCATATGGATCTTCAACGGTGCCTGCGGGCCATGGTCGAACTGTGCGCGGGTGATGGTCGACGCGAGGAAGCGTTGCAGTACGTCGAGATCGCACGCAGCAAGCCCAGCAAGGATGTCTCGCCCTTCGAATACCAGTGGAATTGGGACATGACCGAACTGGCGTTGCGTCTCGAAGAACCCTCCGATCCGGCGCTGAAACCATTGCTGGATCGGTTCGTTCACTATTATTCGCCAAAGGTTCCCCAGATGCGGGGATACATCGAACAGATGCTGACCACGTATGGCGTTCCTTCGCCATGGGAGTCCATCAGTATCGTGACTTCGGCAAGTGCTTCGATTACCAGCAGTGTCTGGGATCCCAATGCACCAACTCCCGCAGCCAGTCCATCGAAGCTCTGGCTGCCTGGTGAGTGATTTTCTGAATCGCGTGACCTGGCCTCAAACAGACAATTCGGGTTGACCTATGACGGGGAGTTGGGTGATTTCACCCGCTCCCCTCATTTTTTGGTGGTCGGTAGAAATTCACGGCTAACTAAATCTCGGGTCATTTGCCTTGTCGGCGTAGCTCCACCAGCCGAATACGAAGTTGAGCGGCCAGTTGTTTGTTCGCGGGTTGGGCAATCGCCAGTCCCTGTTCCGTTGTTTCGATCGCCTCATTCCAGTGCCCAACGTCTGCATAGGCATCAGCAAGGCCGATCAGTGCCTCAAGGTCCTTGTATTCCGTTAACTGGGCAGCTCGCCGGGCGTACTTGACGGATTCCTGCCGCTGGCCCGACTGTCGCAGAGCGACGCTGAGAGCAATAAACGGCCGCGGATCATTGGGGTCGATCGTGATTGCTTTTTGTTGACGCTGGATCGCTTCAGGCCAGCGTGCCAGTTTTGCCAGTGCCAGCCCCATCTGGTGATTGATCCGGGAATTGAACGGTTCGACCGCGTCGGCCTGTTGATAATACGTCAGTGCTTCTTCGTGCTTTCCATCCAGATACGACAGCCATCCCAGCATTGCTGGAGCATAGGGATCGTCGGGGTCAGCCTTGATTGCAGACAACAGATGCTGCCGACTGAGTTGTTTCTCACCCACATCAGCATAGGCCGTACCCAGTCGAGCATGTGCCATCGCGTGGTTTGGTTTCGCTGCCAGCACTCGCTGGAAGGCTTCGATTGCTTGCGGGTAGCGACGCTCCCGTTCATGCCATCGTGCTGCTTGAAAGTCCTCGTCCAAGGCGCTTTGGACGGCAATCAGGTCACGTAATTTCTGCTGACTTTCTGGCGTGTCATCAAACCGTAAGGATTCACGGCAGGCATCGATCGCGGCAATCAGTCGATGTGATTGACGGCGATCGTCACACTCCTCGTTCCACAGTTGGGCAAGTTGCTTCGTGATCGTGGTCGCTTCGGCACGACTTTGCGCATCTGTTTGCTTTTTCAACGATTCCAAGATGACGGCGAGTCGTGCGAGGGGATAAACACCGATTCGATGTTCGTACCGCTTGACTGGGGCAACATAGCGATCACTCTCCGTTCGAAAGAATACCTGAATCTTTCGGTGCTCGGGCATATGGCAGCCAATGCAGTCCGAGCGAACAGATTCAGGCTGCTTCAAACGATCAATGCAGTCTTCAGCCTGGTGGCATGTTCGACACGAATGTGCTCCGGCATTGCTGGGCGAATGCGGCTGGTGTGGATTATGGCAGGTGACACAGGTCATTGAATCACTCGACTGAAAACACTTGCTCTGGCGAAGGTAGGTTGTCTGATTGGCGACGTGGTCATCCTCGGGATACTTCGTGCGCAACGTCACATAGAAGTCGTCGAGCGGTTCACCCGGCCGGTACTGAAATGCCGGGCCGCGATGCTTTAACGCATTACTGTGACACTGAGCACAAAGGTCCATGCGGCGTTCGCGTGACAGTTGTGCCGGACGGACAACGGCATGTGGTTCCTTCACGTCGGGGTGATTGCGGTGAAAGTCAACATGCGCTCGTCCCGGACCATGACAGACCTCGCAACTGACTCCCAGAATCCAGTGGTCGCGACTGTACTGGTTTCGGCTGCCGGGAACATGCTTGGCCCATGTGTTGTGGCATTCGACGCACCTGATCGTCATCTCGCGCGAGAAGTCGCCGGAAGCGTGCCGGTCAAACGGACTGGTCCCCCATTGTTTCTGCGGCCCGAGCCACACCATTGGAAGCTCGTTCAACTTTCCATCACGCCAGGTAAAATAGACCTCGTCGTTGCCACCTGCCGCGCCGTAGACGAAGGCGATTTCAGATGTGGTCGATGTCGACTTGTCAGTCGTCTTCTGGACAAAGTGCCCATTCTCGTGTGTCATCAGGAAATGAATCGGCGAATCCGGCATCTGAAAGTCGCCCTTCCCGGCGAAGAACCCTTCGGGCATGGTGGCGGAGTCAGGAACACACATCGCTTTGAAGTGGCGCGTGTCACGAAATTCAGCCACCCGCTCCGAATGGCATTCGGCGCAGGATTGCGGACCGAGATAACCAGGGTTCACGACGGATGGGACGACAAATTCTTCGGTTGCTGCAACAGCAGGTTCCGGGTCGGGCTGGCGGGCCGCACGAAATGGCCTGAGTCCGATAGTGATCAAAACCAGAGTCGCGACGATCAGAATTCCTGCGAGTATTCTGATCAGCGACTTTTGAGAGGATTTGGTTGCGAACCACGACATGGGGTTGCCTCGATCCGTTCATGATTTACTGAGGCAAGGCATCAAGTTCCTCAATTGCCAGACGCGCCTTGGTGTACTTGGGATCGATTGCCAATGCGGCTCGAAACCAGATCTTCGCGAGTTTGAGTTTACCAAGCTGGCGGGCCAGTTCTCCCGTCCGGAATCGTATTTCAGGATCGTTGGGATGTTGTGCTGCCGATTCATGAAGATCTGCAAATCGTCGTTCGATGGCCTGAGTCGCACGCATCTGTTGCAATTCTTCGTCTGCACGAAGGGTATTCCCGGTTTGCCGAAGAGCTTGTGATAACTGAAAGTGTCCCTGGCTGTTGGCAGGCTCCTTCTTGACGGCCGACTCCAGCACCTCAACAGCTTTGTCCGCGTCACCTTCGTCAAGCAAGAGTTTCCCCTTTGCGAGCTTCGCGGGAAAGTGATCGGGGTCCAGCTTCAAGGCGTCATTCAACCACTCGTGCGCGTCCTCAGATTTTCCAAGCCCGCTGAATCCTTCGGCTTTTAATGTCGCTACGACGGCGGTTGGCTCCGCATTTTTCAGAGTGTCCAGTGCATCCGCAAATTCACCGAGCCGAATCTGGCATTCTGCCAGTTCGGCCTGGATCGCCCCGAGATCCGGTTGCTGGGAATCGCGACGCAAGGATTCGCGATAGAACTTGATGGCGTCGACAAAGTGTTCTCCGTCCTTTGCGATCAACCCGAGCAACCGATCCGGGCGAGGGTCGCGCGGTGCGTTTGCCGAGATTCGCTTGAGTTCTTCGACGGCATTGGGAAGTGCCCCGAGATCATAAAGTGCGGCTGCCAGCCATCGTCTTGCGTCCAGGCACTCTTCGTCTCGCTTGAGTGCCGCTTCCGCAGCCGTGATCGCTTGAAGATACATGCCGGACGTATAGAAACATTGTGCTGCCGCCGTATTGGCTTCGACGAACATCGAAGGATGTTCCGCTGCCTTCCCGAGATAAACAATGGCTTCATCGAGTTTGCCGAGTTGGGTGAACAGCAACCCCTGCAAAAGCCAGGCGTGGTGCTCGTAGCCGCGGGTCTGACTCAGGATTTCTACTTCGTGTAAGACCGCGTCTCGATCGATCGCCAGCAGAGCCGCACGACCTCGACGGTAGTGTCCTTCGGGGCCATTCTCGTGAACCCAGAGAATGGCGACAGAGACACCTACGATGAGAAGTCCGGTCACGGCGACTGCCACCCAGAACAAAATTCGACCTCTCACCGTTCTGCGAACGGATAAGCCCTTGGCAGTTTCGCTGATCTTGGTCGGTTCCGTCATGCAATCATTCCAAGCTCATCAATTCCGCAGAGATCTTCGTCGGTGAACATTGATGGTGGATGGCACAGGGACGCCATTCATTTCAGTATTGGGTGGCACTGGCGGCAGCTTTGGGCCGCCAGTGAATCGTGAAACACAACTGGCTCGCGTCTTGAATCAGATGGGCATCGATGACAGCCGCATTTGAATTGCGAATCTTCATTTACCATCAACATCGCAGACACTGGCAGCCCAAGGCAACTGCCAGTGCCACCCAACTCGTTCTGCTTTATTCGTAGCTGAAT
>CAIWEX010000913.1 GCA_903911795.1 uncultured Schlesneria sp. | reverse complement strand
CATCGAGACGGAGCTTGGCCGCCGGTTCTTTCGTGGGGTCGATGCGCTTGTCTGCAGCTTCAATCAGGCGAATCGTATGTGCCCAGGTGTTCGGCCCATTGACCGGAAAATTCTCAACGAGCATGAAATCGTAATACGCTTTCATCTCGCGCCAGCCGCTTCCGAAACTGCGCTGCAACCACCGATCTCGAATCGCATTCAGTTCATCCGCGGTGAGCGACGGATTCCACAGCATCTTCGACTGCAGATAATACGCCAGCCCGAACTTGCCAAAGTTGAAATCGGTTTCGCAGGCCAGAGCTTTAATACCGGCGCGGTACGTTTCCGACAGATCTCGCTGGATACTGCGGGGTGAGGCACTCCACTGGACAGGCAGGTTATCCAGGCCGTGATCGTAGAAGTACGACAGACTCAGAATGCGATAATCCCCCGATGGTTCACGGGGCAACATGACTTGAAACGCCCGTGCCAGATCCTGCTGGCTCGCATACGCTTTCCATTTCCCGCGCCCGCGATGCTTCGGATAACTGGCAATCATCACGCGGATTCGCGGGTCCAGATTGAAGTTCGGCGGGACATCGTGAAAGTTGTAAGAATACAGGCTGCACCGGACTAGCTCCTTCTTCGAGCGGCCGGATTTCGTCACTCGCTGGTCGGCAGGCAGGCTGTCGATCCAGAAATCGTACTCGCGAAGCAGCCAGTTATTGAACCCGAACACGGTGTCACTCGGCGCATTAGCGTCCCACAACTCCCGAGGCTGATCGAGCTTCAAATGACCGTTCAAAACGTATGGCTGTCCAAACGCGACACCGCGCGACACGAGATATTCCGGGTACCAGTTCTTGTTCTTCAGTCGTGACTCAAGCACGGCGTATCCGCCCCCATCTTCAGGGTCGGTGCCAAATATGAAGACGCGATCTGGCTGAGTGACAAAGCTCGCTTCTGCGGTCCGTTTCATTTCTTCAAAGATGATCGTTCTGACGTATGGCAGCGATAGATCGAGGTTGACTCCCAGTTCCAGCAGATTCGCCTCATTCCATGCAGTGCCGCTGGAGAGAAATGCTTTGAGCGGACCATCGGTGTTGATCCATAACGAGCCTGCGTTGTCGGCCGTCGCAGGGGGGCGAGTAGTGCCGATCCCCAACAACGTTGTGGCCAGAAATCCGTCGGTCGAACCGGTCTTCACCATCTGTTCCACAACCGGCTTATGAAACGCCTGCAGCGCGTGGCCAGGAAACCCCGACATCGACATACCCGCCATGCGAGTTCCGATTTGCCATCGCTTGTAACTCACTTCGACTGTTTCGTCGGCCGGATCGCTGAGCTTCGTGTTGAGAATTGTTCCAACGCCATACTGCTGACCGCTGGTCGCGCTTAACAGTCGATAGTAGAAGCCGGCACGTCCGCCGCGATTGATCTGGAACGAAAGGGGGCGAAGTCCTGTACCGTCTAAACAAACGCCTGGAACGTGAATCCAGTTCAGTCCCATCCCCAGCACTTCATAACCGACAGACTCCAGCAATTCGGGAACTGCCGCGATCAAGCCTTCGACAGTATTGGCAACAATCAAAAGACGCTTCGATTCGCTCCTCAGAAAGAACGCTTCGCGATCGTTGTAACCGTCCGTTCCATCGTTCTTCAGAGCCTTCGTGATTTCGGGGTCAGTCGCGAGTTCCGGAGCACCAGCTAAAGTTGTGAGCACGATGCCGGTCGAAAGATCATTACTGCTGACGATCTCCAGAGATTGCCCGCTGATCTTGCGAATCCCTTCGTGCAGGTACGTCACTGTATCGCGCAGGCGACCTGCATCAGAACCATCAAGCTTGTACAGTCCTTTGGCTTTCTCCCAATCCAACCCGGTGTTTTGCTCGACATTGTATTGCAGGATAATCTTCGGAGGTTTGAAGCCTGCGGTCGTGTCATTGACGACATAAGTCACCGGTGGTGCGGCCCAGGCGGATGCAGCCAATCCCGCAAAACAGATGAGAAACACGAACGCCGTCCGATGTCGCCTGATTTGCACCATGATTTCTCATCGATACTGAAAGTGTTTATGCAGTGGATGTGTCACCTGCGGCAATGACTACCTCAGAAGGATTCCCAAAATCGTGAAGAGGCATACCAGTGCTCCGACAACAATGCCTGCGAGTGCGGGGATCAGCATCAGTGTCACCAACGGCTTCTTGATCGCTCGAAGTGAATCCATCATTCCTGGCGAAGTTGCTTCATCGGCGTCCGACGAATTTTGATTGCCTGATAAAGAG
Organism: uncultured Schlesneria sp.; assembly: GCA_903911795.1. GTDB lineage: Bacteria > Planctomycetota > Planctomycetia > Planctomycetales > Planctomycetaceae > Schlesneria. The sequence goes on along the minus strand of CAIWEX010000913.1, from coordinate 576 downwards.
TCGTTCGATTCAGCGTCGTCACTCTCGTATGTCCAGCCACATTGAGGGCAAACCGTTGATGCTGGAATCACAGCATTGCACGCCAGGCATCGATTGGTCGTGTCATCCTTACGTGCCTTACGGAGTTCGCGAATTTCCTCAATCACGGCACGTGCCGCCTCAGCTTGCGACTGGCGCACCTGCAGTTTGATATATCCGATCGCGTTTCCCAGTGCCCAATCCGTACTGACCGTCTCCTTGTCTGCCAGGAAGACCTGAATCCCATCGGACTCGAGCCTCATCCGGATCGCCTCTGCTTCGGGAAGAAACTCAAACTGCTCTACTGTGATCACAGGATCGTCCATGGCAGCCTCAATGGGAACAAATGAGAAAAATGGGAGGATGGTACGGGAGTACAACCGCTGGGTCAGCGTACCGACCATCTGCATAATGAAGTCATAACGAATCGGCAGCGCGAAATCGACGATCGCAGGGGAGAGCGGTCAGCCGTCAGCGATCAGCGCTCAGCAAGCAAGCAAGATGAAGACCCGACAGCGTTGTAACAGTTCTCGATTTCTTGCTGACCGCTGAAAGCTG